>JALQYS010000017.1 GCA_023254015.1 Paracoccaceae bacterium | reverse complement strand
AGAAGGCCGAATCCGGCGTGGCCGCCAAGGTCGATACAGGGTTGATCGAGGCGGTCGGATGGATGTTCGCCGTCAGTTCCGGCAAGACGAAAGTCACGACCAACCAGACCACCGATGCCGAGATCAACCCGCTTGCTGTTGCTGGCATCCGGGCCGCAGCCCCGAGGGCGACCAGCCCGAAGGTGGTAATGTAAGCCCAGCCAAGGATAAGGAACAACCCGAGCCGGGCCAGATCCGCCGACCTGACGACCAGAGACGGGATGGTGAACAGCGTGGCGACAGAGATCAGACCGGCAACTGCCATCATGGCGCCCGTCGCGACCCCAAGGGCGCGCATCTTACCCAAGGCGTAGTCGCGCCGCGCAAATGGGCGGGTGCCGAGCAAAGGCAGCGTCCCAGCGCGACGGTCAGCCTCGATCAATAGCTGCCCGATCACGATCGCGCCGAAGGTGCCAATCAGGCTGATGTAGACGCCAAGGTTGCGCAGAACCGCCAAGGGCGCGGACTGGCTGACAGGGTTCGACGGCACGGGCTGTCCTGCGCCGGTCAGGTATTGCGCCGCATCGGCGTAGATCGCGTCGACGGTGTTCGTGGCAGACCAGCCAAGCCAAGCAGTCACCATCACCATCGCCGCAAAGAACGCCACAAGGATCAGAACCGAACGATCCCGCATCAACCCCGCCAGCGATTGGCGCGCAAGAAGTCGCGAAGGGGTCATGCCGCCACCTCGGAGTGCCCCGCGGCGACGCCAACGTAAAGCTCTTCCAGGCTGTGTTCGTCATAACGGGCGGCGACCACCTGCATCGTGTCGCGGAAGACGAGCCTGCCCTGCGCCAGAACACCGATGGACGTGCAGCTGCGCGCCACTTCCGACAGGAGGTGCGTGTTCATGAAGATCGTCATCCCGGCGGCGTTCAGTCGGTCGATAATCTCGCGCAGTTGGCGCACGCCCATCGGGTCGAGGCCCGAGGTCGGCTCGTCCAGAAACAGGACCTCGGGCCGGTGCAGGATCGCCTGTGCAAGGCCGACCCGCTGCCGCATTCCCTTGGAAAAGGTGCTGACACGGCGATCCGCCAATGCCGTGATATTGAGGAAGTCCAGCGTTTCGTGCACCGCATCAGCGGGCTTTTCCACGCCCGACAGGCGGGCGAAAAACATCAGGTTTTCGCGGGTCGTGAACCGGTCATAAAGGCGCACATTCTCTGGCAGATAGCCAATGGCCGCGCGAACTTTCAAAGGATCGGAGATGATATCATGCCCCGCAACGCGTGCGCTGCCAGTGGTCGGTTCCAGCAGCGTTGTCAGAAGACGGATGGTCGTCGTCTTGCCCGCGCCGTTATGGCCGAGAAAGCCGAAGACCTCGCCCTTCTGGACATCAAGCGTCAGCGGATGAAGCGCCACAGCATCGCCATAAGATATGCCGAGGCCGTGGGTCGAGACAGCAGAATTGGAGGAAGGCATGGGTTGGGTCCTTATCGGGGGAGCGTTGGTCCCGACATGCGCCGGGGCCAACGTCGTCTGGATTGGCCGGGATCACTCAGCCGGGTCAGGCGCGGCCCGGGAAGTCATCACAAACACCGTCCCGGCGATTACCGCGAGGAAGGCAAGGCTGGTGACGATGGTGCCAAGCCCGAGGCCGCCGAACTCGGTCGGCTGTGCCAGGAAGTCGCCAAAGGACGCACCGAGCGGGCGCGTGAAGATGTAGCAAAGCCAGAAAGCCCACATCCCGTCGAGGCCAAGAGCGAAATACCCAAGGGCAAGCGAGGCGATGATCAGCCCGAACAGCACCCCGGTCCCGGCGAAGCCCACGCCGAACGCTTCGGAGATCAGGTCGCCGACCGCCGTGCCGAGAGCGAAAGTGAAAAGGATCGCAATCCAGTAGAAGGCTTCGCGACGGAAGGTGTATACCTCGTGGATCGAAAGCGTGCGTTCCATCGCGAACCAGACCGCGAAGATGGCAGCGAGCGCGAGCGTGAAGCCGATGGTCGAGGTGAGCAGCGGAATCCCAAGCGCGTCGGTCATGTTGTCGGTGATTAATGTGCCGACGACCGAAATCAGGACGACCGCAATCCAGTAATAAGCAGGAACGTAGGCCTTCTGGCGGAACTGCCAGAGCATGGCTGCGACAAGGACAGCGGTCATCAGGACCGTCGTCGCGCCAAGACCGAGGCCAAGGTTGACCGCAAGGAAGTCGGCGGCGGTTTCGCCCATGGTCACGGCCATGAGCTTGATGAGCCAGAAACCCGGGGTCACTTCGGGCACCCGATTTACACCGCCGGGTTGCGGCACGGGGCGGTCGAAATCGGCGAAAGTTGCGTCGCTCATGATGGAATCATCCGTTCAGAAGGGCCAGCGCCTGCGCCGAGAAGGCGTCGGCATGGGCGTCATCGTCGGCATTGCAGCGCTCGAGCGCCTTGGACTGCAGGTCGGCGACAGCGGCGGTCGGAGTGGTGTTGCCGATTGCGCTGCGAAGCTGGCCGATCAGGTCCTCGCAGGGGATGGCCCGGCCGCCCTCGTCGGTCACGGGGATACCGGAGACGTATTGAATGGGGCCCGAGGCTGTTGCTGGCACAGGGGCATCGAGCGTGGTGGACAGGGCAGCAAGAGCGGCATCGACCGTCAATTGGTCGGGAGTTCCCGCGCGCAAGGCCGAGAAGGCCTCGTCAGCGGCCGCATCGACTGTATTCCAGGCGGCACGGTCAGCTTGCCGCAGGGCCGAGGCGTTCTGGTCCCACAGAGTCTCAAGGTCGGTGATGCGGTGTTCGGCGGCTTTGAGATCTCCGGTGGCGGCGATGGTCTGGGTATCGGCCACGATGGTCTTGTAGGCCGAGAGGTCGCCCAGCCCGGGCGATTGCGTTGCGGCGGTGGTTTGTGCGGCGGGCGAGATCATCATCTCGGCCAGCGCGAACCCTGCGGCCGGGACAGCTATCAGCGTCGCCGACAAGGCAAAGTTCCGAAAGGTGGCGTTCATGGGAGGCGTCCTGTCGATATGCACGCGGGCCTCCAACCGAGGTCCGTATGCGCGGTTCTGACAGCGAATTTCCCGAAGCGTCTGGCAAGCTTCTTACACTTCGGTAAGAAGCTGATTTTCTCAGGGCAGGAAGATGGACACGACGTTGTCCGAGGTGTGCGACGCGGCAAGGACGGTCGCGCCACGTGCCACAAGGCCCCGAACAAGCGTATCTCGGAGCGTTGGGCTGGCCCCAATGGGCTGCGTCGTTTCCGTCTCTCCTGCCTCGTCGACACCCACGGTTCCGACAAAGGCGCGCAACCCATCGGCGGTGACGAATTCGGTGCGCCAGAAGCGGAGTTTCGGATCGGCCAGCGAAGGCGTCGCCCCGGGCGCACGCTGAACGAAGGCGAGATCGTTGGGCTGCCCGCGCCAGAAATGCGATACGGTCTCGACCGTTGGATCTTCGCTGCCGCCGACCGCTGCGAAAATTGCGTCGAAGACAAGGCCCGGGGTCGGCAGCTGCGCCGCAGTCCAGTCCGATGCGAGGACAGCATCGGAAAGAGCAAATTCGTCTCGGGCGAAAACGACGAGAGAGACCGGATGCACCGGCGAGCCCATCAGCGACTCGGTTTGCGCAGGGAGGCCCATTTGCGCCAGAGCAGCGGCATCTGACAGAACCTGATCAGCGACCTGGACAGGGACATTGCGCGGATGGTCATAGCGCCAGACGTTTGACGCGGCCAGCACGGCCAGTCCTGCGGCCAGGGAGAGAACCGCGACCCTCGCCCTGTCGGCCATCGGCGCCGTCGCGGCGGAGGTCTGCGACAGTCGCCATTCCGAGATCGCGATGCCGACCGTCAGCCAGAGCGCACCGACCAGCCAGCCGTTCAGGACATCGCTGAGGTAGTGTTCGATCAGGTAGATGCGGCTGACGCCGATGGCGAAGGCCATGAGGCCAGCCAGCAGAAGCGCCGTCTCGGCACGGAGCCTCCCCGCCCGCCAGACGACATACATCAGCATTCCATAGGCTGCGACCGAAGCCGCAGCATGTCCGGAAGGGAAGCTGCCAGAGGTCTCGGCGAAGACACCGAGAGGCGAGCGCGGACGCCCGAAGGCGAGTTTGAGCGCCGCAACGGTAATGGTGTTTCCGGCCACCGAAACCGCCAGTCCAACCGCGAGCGCGCGCCGCCCTTCCGTTATCAGCCAGATCAGCGCCGCCACCATGACCGGCAGAACGACCTGCCAGCCGCCAACTGCGGTGATGAACGACGCCACCCGGATCGGACCCGGCGACTGGAAATGGTGGATCAACTCGGACAGACGGTTGTCGAGCCCAATCAAGGGATCGCCCGAGAGAAACTCGAAGACGGAGTCGGCCCAGACGGCACCGATATAGACGAAGATCAGTGCCAAGAGGCTGAGCGTCAGCCCCGAGAACGCGTTGCGGTCGAGTCGCGCCTCGACCCAGCGTGCTGTCTCAGGGTGGTCCTCGATCCGGTGCCGCACTGCGGGGATGTCTGCGAGACTGCGCAGCGCGGCAGACATGACCGCCCATGCGAGCGGCAGGAGTCTCAGCGCCGAATAGAGCGTGGTCCAGAGAATGATCAGCGCCAGAAGAACGACACCGGTCAAGACCGCGACCCGGGTCAGTGATCCGCCGATCCGGCCCATGACATCGCCCAGGAAATAACCGATCGCAACATGGGCAAGCGCATAGGGAATGCTGCCCAGGATGTTCCAGATCAGGAACTTGCGGCGGTCCATGTCTGCCATGCCCGCGACGAGTGGAACGAGCCCCGCCACCGGCCCGAGGAACCGGCCGATTACCAGTGCCATACCGCCCCGCTTCTCGAAAAGTCCCTTGGCGCGGGCAAAGGCGGCGGACTCCCCGATGCGGCGCCGGCCCGGCAGGCGGTTCATGGCCAGCTTGCCGGTCCAGTAGCTCAGTTCCGATCCGAGGACCGACCCGAGCGCGACGAACCAGGCGAGATCAAAGAAGTCCAGCAACCCGCGCTGGACGAGGATGCCGCCGGCATCCACGATTAGCGTCCCGGGAATGACGACGCCGGTGACAAAGAACGCCTCAAGCATCGAGGCGAGCCCGATGAGCCAGTAACTGAGAACGCCGAGCGCCTGGAGCGAGGGAAGGATCTGGTCGAGGGACAGGCTCATGAGGTCACTTCGCAATCAGGCCGCGCGCCGAGCCCGCAATCAGGAGGGCCACGTCACCCATAACGCGCATCGGCGAGACGTTGGGCGGCAGCGCCAGATAGCGCGGGCGCCAGTCCGGCTGAAACTTCTGCTTGAAGGTCCTGAGCCCCTCGAAGTTGTAGAATGCGCCGCCGTGACGATAGATGAGCCGCCCGAAACGGTTCCACGATCGCGCGACCGACCGCTCGGACAGCCCCGACAGAGGCGCGGTGCCAAGGCTGAATTCCAGCGCCCCTTTCGCCTTGTAGTGTTCGATGAGGCTGAGGAACATGTATTCCATGAGGCCCGAGGCCTCTTCGGGCAGATAGCGCATCAGATCGACGGCCAGGTGTGCGCCGCCTTTTGACGCCAGAATATTGGCGAAGGCGACGATGCGACCATCCCTTCGTACAACCGAGATGTCGAACAGCGCCAGATAGTCCGGATCGAAGCGCCCGACAGAAAAGCCCTTCTCGCGTCCGGTCTTGCCGCCGAGCCACGCATCCGAGATTGCACGAAGTTCGGCAATGAGTTCGGGGGTATGGGGCGATGTCAACATGGTGAACTCGTACCCGTCGCGCTGGCGCTTGCTCATCGCGGCGCGCATGGTCTTGAACCGACCGCCCGCGAGGCTGAACTCGGGAAGCCGGACGACCGCTTCCTCTCCGACCTTGTGCAACGTCAGGCCGAGTTCGACCCAGAGCCCGAGGTTGCGCGCGCTGACCTCGTAGAAGACGGGGCGCGCGTTGGACCGGGCGGCCTGGTCGGCAAAGGACCAGGCGAGTGCTTCGAACTCAGCCCGATCGCCAACCGGATCGCCGAGCGCAATCCACGATCCGCCCCGGACGGCATACATGATGAAGGCCGTGCCGGTTTCGGAAAATAGGAACCGCTTGTCGCCGGTCTGGCTCAGCCAGGCCTGCGGGTCTTGGGACATGTCGCACAGGACGGCGGCCTCGGAGATTACTTCCGGCCGCGCCTCTACGGGCGGTTTCCGCCGGATCGGACGCGTCAGGAGGTAGATCCCGAAAAAGAACATGAGCGCGGTTGCCGCGAGCCCCGCCCGGAGCGCGCGGGGTGTGTTCGAGTCGTGCGAGAACTCCGACCACAGGTCATTCGAATACGGGACGGCCTTGTGCACGAAGAAGAAGAATGCGGCGGCTGCGACCCCGACGCCAATGACCGTCGCAAACCATCGGCTATCGAAGACGCCGGCCGTCAGGCGGCCGGGTCGGTCGAAGGCTTTCCTGAACGGCAGGAGCAGAAGTGCACCGGCCCCCAGGAAAGCCGCGTTCTCAAACCCGAAATCGTTCAGGAGCGACGCGAAAGCCCCGGCCAACAGGGCAGCGATGGCGAACCACCAGGCCGAGGAAACCCGCCGCGCGAGACCATGCGACACGATGATAAGCGCAACGCCTGCAATCGCCGACGCGAGGGTTCCGCCTTCAAGCAGAAGCACACCGACGAGGTCGCCCTCCGCCATCGCTTCCGCGCGCACGGAAGGCAACATCGTGATGAGCAGGAGCCAGGCCCCTAAGCCGAAGGCGACGGTTGCGACGACACCCGGCGAGAACCCGTGCAGCGTGGCAAAGGCCGGTTGCAGGGCCGGTGCCCGGGCAAGAAGACGGCTGCCGAAGCCGCTGGCCAGCCGGATCTCGTTCAGGGCGACCAGCAGGAAGGCAAATGCGAACGGAACCAGATAGTAGACCAGGCGGAAGAGGAGCAGTGCCGCAGCTGCATCCCCGGCCGGCACCGAGGCAGGCAAGGTGCCGATGACCACCGTCTCGAAGACACCGATGCCGCCCGGAACGTGGCTCAGCACTCCGATCATGGTCGCGGCGGCATAGATGGCGACGAAGGTCGCATAGTCGGGTTTTCCGGCGGGAAGAAGAACCCACAAGGCGAACGAGGCAGCGGCGATGTCGATCAGGGTGACGACAAGTTGTCCGGTAAGGTCGGCAGGCGGCGGCAGGTGCAGTTCATGACCGCGAATGCTCAGCGAACGCTGCGAGACGGACATCCAGGCGATGAGGGCAACCGAAACCGTGGTAATCCCGGCGGCAACGACCTGGATAGTCGATGGGGCATAGGGGAGCCAGGCACCGACTGCGCCGGGATGGACGGCCAGGGCCGCGATGCCGACGAGGGTCAATCCAGTGCCGAGGGCGATCGCAATGTAGCCAGAAACGGCGGCCACCTCGAATGCATTCAGGCCGACGGCGGAATAGATCCGGTATCGCACCGCGCCGCCGGAGATGACACTGACACCGATCGTGTTGCCGAAAGCATATCCAAGGAAGCCGCCTAGCGCCACGATGCCCCGGTCAAGCGTTTTCCCGATGAACCGCAGGCCGAACCAGTCATAGAAGATAAGCGCGACGTACCCGATGGCGGTCGCCCCGAACGCCGCGGCAAGCGCACCCATTGGAGTCGCCCTGATCTGCGCTGCGACGTCGGCCGGGTTGACGGGCTTCAGGAGGTGATAGAGCGCATAGAGCCCCAAGGCGAAGAGACCGGCGCCCAGAATGATGGGCGCGGCGCTTCGCAGGAATTGTAAGTTCAGTCGGGCCATCCCCACTTCAGTCCGTTCGGTGTATCGGTGATCGGGATGTGATTACCCTCGGGAAACCCTATCTGAAAACTGTAAATCTCCCAAATGCCTGGTTCTTACGAAGTTGTAAAAAGCCGGAAATGCGATCCATGGGACCGGTGCCCAATTGTAGCATGCAGGCGACGAGACCTGTTCTCTAGAAGGAACCTATCCCATGCTTCGCAAGACCATGATCCTCCTGCCCGCCGCGCTCCTTGGGGCCCTGCCATTCGCGGCATCGGCCGAAACCATGGACCAGAGCGAGCTCGACATGTTCCGCTCCGCATCGCTCACGATCCAGCAGGCAAGCGATGCCGCACTTCAGGCCCATGCCGGCACGCTGGCGGCCGTCGCCTTTGGCGACGAGAACGGGCGCGCGGCCTACGAGGCGGTGGTGATCGGCGGCGACGGACAGCCCTGGACCGTTCTGATCGACGCCAAGACCGGCGAAGTCTTCGCCTCGGCCCTGTCTTCGTCTATGGATGATCACGAGGATCAGGGCGACGGCCAAGACGAAGAAGATCACGACGGCGAAACGAACGACGGCTGATCCAACGTCCCCCTGAAAATTCAAACCTTTGCCCGGCCGCGTCTGGCGGCCGGGACTCGTTATTGGAAAGACCGCACCGCATGAGAGTCCTTTTGGCGGAAGATGATCGCGAAACAGCTGCCTATGTGGTGAAAGGTCTCTCCGGGGAAGGCCATGTCGTCGACCATCTGACCAACGGGAAAGATGCGCTGTCGCAGGCGATGTCGGGTGACTACGAGCTCTTGATCCTCGACCGCATGATGCCGGGGCTCGACGGACTGTCCGTGCTGAAGTCGCTGCGCGCGGCCAAGGTCGACACACCTACGATCCTGTTGACGGCGATGGGCGCGGTCGATGACCGGGTCGCCGGCTTGCGGGGTGGTGCGGACGATTACATCGTCAAGCCCTTCGCCTTCGTCGAACTGCTAGCTCGGATCGACACGATCTGCCGAAGGCCAGCGACGCGCGATGAGGTACTGGAGCTCGTCATCGGTGACCTGCGGCTCGACCTGCTGAAACGCGAAGTGACGCGAGATGGCGAAAGGATCGACCTTCAGCCGCGCGAATTCCTGCTCCTGAAGCATTTCATGGAACGGCCCGGTCGCGTGCAGACCCGCACCGTGCTTCTGGAATCGGTCTGGGGGCTCCATTTCGACCCCAAGACCAGCGTGGTCGAAACCCATATCAGCCGACTGCGCAACAAAATCGACAAGCCCTTCGACAAGCACTACCTCGTGACGCTGCATGGGGTCGGATATGTGTTGCAGCCATGAGGCGTCCGCTATCATGGTCGATGCGCTTCGCGCTCGCACTGTCGGCGGTATTCGCCATCGGCACGCTGTCAGCCGGAGGACTCTCCTACCTGTTCCTGTCACGGGAAATGACGGCGCGCCTCTCAGCCGACGTCAGGTCGGGGGCGGAAAGTCTCGCCCGGATCGCGGCGACCGGGGACAGGACTGACCTGCGAGAACAAGTCCTCGCTCAAGTGAGGTCCAGCCGCGACAGCGCAAGCCTTTACAGCTTTTTCGATGTCGGCTCCGGTCAGGCAATCGGCTCCCTGCATGTTGCCGAGCCGTTCGAAGGCGAGAGACGGCTTATCGTCGGCCGGGACATTCCTGAAACCGCCGCGACCGGTTCGGAGAGTGCCGACGCCTATCTTGCTTACGGGATCCGAACCGACCTCGGCTGGGTCATCACGGCGCGAGACGAGGCTTGGGTCGCGGAAAGCGGCGAAATCCTGATCCAGACAACTGCCTGGTCGCTGGTGCTTGCCGCGCTCCTGTCCATGGGACTCGCGGTCGTCATCGCCCGCAAGAACGAAAGGCGCATCGACAGGATGGATCGGGTTCTGGACGAGGTCGGCGAAGGCAGACTCGACCGCCGCATATCGGACAGCGGCAACGACGATCTGGCGGCTCTTGCTGCCCGCGTGGACCGGATGTTGGATCGGCTTGAAGCAGGCGTCGCATCGATCCGGCAGGTCTCCACCGATGTCGCCCATGACCTGCGCGCCCCGCTCGCGCGGCTCCGGATGCGGCTCGAGCGGCAGGCCCTGTCCTCCGATGTGCCGACCGAAACCCGGCACGAAATCGGCTCGGCCCTGATAGATATCGACGCCATCTCGGCGACCTTCGATGCGATCCTGCGTCTTTCCCGCCTGCAATCCGGCACGGTGGCGCAGCGCGACGAGTCCATCGACCTGGCATCTCTGGCCGTCTCAGTTCATGAAATCCTGCAGGCCGCTGCCGAGGAAAGGGGCCATACCCTTGATCTGGACTTGCCCACGATGCCCATCGAGGTACAGGGAGACGAGGACATGCTCTCGCAGGCCCTGACCAACCTCGTCGCGAACGCCGTCGGGCATTGCCCGCCCCCTGCACATGTCCGGATCAGGGCCGGCCTGCGCGAGGCGCGGCCCTTCCTAGAGGTTTCGGACAATGGCCCGGGCATTCCCGAAGCCGACCGCGCTCGGGTACTGGAGCGGTTCGTGCGGCTCGACGCCAGCCGATCGATACCCGGAACAGGGCTAGGTCTCAGCCTTGTTGCGGCCATTGCCGCCCTGCATCGGGCCGAGCTCGTTCTCGAGGACAACGGACCAGGATTGCGGGCTTCGCTGGTCTTCCAACCTCTCACTCCGGTGGCAACAGTTCTTACGAAAGTGTAAGGTGGCAGCCAGCCAATCCGGGACGGCGGCTGCCATATGAAGGGAACAACCCGCCAGAAAAAAGGCTTCCCGCCAATGTCCCTCGCACTCGAAACTTCCCAACCGGATCAGCACGCACTTTCTACTCGCTTGGTCCATGCAGGGCTCGCCCTGTCTATCTGCACCCAACTTGCTACAAGCCTCATCATGCAGGGCCCGACCGAAACTGCGGCAGGCGACGCGCTCTTCCAGCTTCACCGCTACTCCGGTTTCGCAGCCCTGGTCTTTGCCCTCTTGTTCTGGATCACCCTGACGTTCCGGAGTCGCGGAACGGCTCCCTCGGCGCTCTTCCCCTGGTTCTCGAGCGCGCGACGCCGCGCCTTCGCGACGGACGTGAGCAAGCACTTGCGCCGCCTTTTGCACGGACGACTGCCCGCCTATGAGGAAACCGGTCCCCTTGCATCGGCAGTTCACGGACTCGGCCTGCTCTTAATGTCGGCTATGGCGGTCAGCGGCGGGGTCTATGCGGCGCAGGTCTGGACAGGCCTCCAATCACCTGAACCCGATGGTTCGCTGGCCATGACGATTCACTTTGCGCTCGCCAATCTCGTCTGGGTCTATCTGATCGCCCATGCCGGCATGGCGACAATCCACCACTTCGCCCGATCGGCACCGCTGGGCAAGATGTGGAAGTTCTAGGAAGGATTGAAGACCTTAGTCAGCGTGCCAAGTTCGTTTGCAACCTTGCAGATCAATGAAGTAAATGCCTACTTTCCATCCAAAGTGAAGATACCCGGCCGGTGGCAGGTGGATAATCAGCGCGCATCGGACCGGCTTCGCCGGTCCTTAGGCTGTCAAAGGCCTCGGAGGCGCGTGTGCGCTGTACCCGGACCTTCTGGAAGAGAGGCCGAAGCCTCACCCGAAGGGATCGTATTCCGAGACGATCACAACCTCGTCGCCGTCGATTTCATCGGCGGGGACGGCGCCGAAGGTTCCATCCCCTGCCTGGAAGACGACGATCGAGACCATGAGCGTGGCGGCGAGGGAGGCGGCGAAGGCGTGAGCATCTTTGCGGGACATCTGTTTGGCTCCTGTCTTGGAGGCGGGGGACCATCCCCCACGCGACAGGACCCCGCAGGCCCGAAGACTGGCTGACATCACCGGGTGCGTTCGGCTCGCCCGAATCCACCCGGCGGCACGGGCTTGCCCGTAGTCCGACCCCTCGCGGGTTGATCTCGAAGACGGGATTCGGGGCAAGGAAGGGAATGGCGAGCGGGGGATGGTGCCCCAACGTCAGGAGCCGATTGTCCCGCTGATGCTCGGAACGCCGCCAGCCTCCCGGCCAGGCTCTTCGTTGATGGCCTCCATCAGGGTGGATGGATCCTTTGGCACCCCGCGGCATCGCGGGACGAGGGTGTGGTCGGTGAGGGGCCCGCCCCTTCGGCAGGCCCCTCACGCACTGTCAGGGCTTAGGCGGCCAGGTCCGCGCCCCCTGCCCTATCGCCGTCATCGGCACCGACGATTTCAAGACGGGCATTGCGATAGCCCTCCCGTGCGATCCAGAGCTCGGCCGCGGTGACGGTTTCGGCCAGATGCAGCAGCTCAGTGTTGCCACCGA
>JALQYS010000538.1 GCA_023254015.1 Paracoccaceae bacterium | reverse complement strand
CAGAGCGCGAATACTATCACCGCTATGGGCTGGATGCCGAAAAGCTGGCGCATGCCAAGCCCGACGCCATCGTCATGCACCCCGGCCCGATGAACCGGGGCGTCGAGATTGACGGCGAGATTGCCGACGACATCAACCGCAGCGTCATTCAGGAGCAGGTGGAGATGGGCGTGGCCGTCCGCATGGCCTGCATGGATTTGCTGGCCCGCAACCTTCGGGCCGAACGCGGCGCCCGGGCCGCCGGGGCGATGGTGTGATGTCGAAGATCACCCGTGACCCGATCCTTGGCCGCGAGATTGCGCTTGATCCGGGCGAAAAGCTGCTGGCGGTGTTTCGCCCCGATGCCGGCGTCTATTGGCGCACGAATGGCATCATGGCCGTCCTTGCAGGCGCCATCGCCGGGGCGGCGCTGGCCTATGGCGGCAATGCCGCGCCCTGGGTCGGCCCGATTGCCGCCGTTCTGGCCATCGGCCTTCGCGCGGCCTATCTGAAATCCGAGGCGCTGGCCGAGGAGTGGAAGCTGACGAACCGCCGCCTGATCGGCCCGGGCGGGCGCGTTGCCCCCTTGTCCAGCCTGAAATCGGTGCGGACGTTCTTCGGGGCGGTGCAGCTGGTGACTGCCTCGGACAAGCATCTGCTGAAATACCATGCCGATCCGGCCGCAACGGTGGCGGCCATCGAAAAGGCCAAGGGAGGGCGCAAATGACCCCCGATCCCGACCGCAAGCCCACCAAGGGCGAAATGCGCGCCGGCGGCATGGTGGCCGCTGCCGTGCTGGTGTTTCTGGCGCTGTTCACCGTTGCCTTCGTGCTGATGGGCTAGGCCATGCCTTCCGCCACTCCGTTCCCTGCCGCGATTTTCCACAAGGGCCTGACATGATCCTGCATTTCGAAAACGCCCGCCTGATCGACCCCGAGACCGGAACCGACAGCCTTGGCAGCCTGACCATCGAGGCCGGCCAGATCGTGGCCCGCGATGGCGCGGTGCCTGCCGGGGCCGAAGTGCTGGATTGTGGCGGGCAATGCCTTGGCCCCGGTCTTGTTGACTGGGGCGTCAAGATCGGCGAGCCGGGAGAGCGGCACAAGGAATCCTTCCGCTCGGCCGGCCTTGCGGCGGCGGCAGGGGGTGTGACCACGATCATCGCGCGGCCTGATACCACGCCTGCCATCGACACGCCCGAAACGCTGGAATTCGTCACCCGCCGCGCCGGAGAGGCGCCGGTGCGCATCCGCCACATGGCCGCGCTGACCAAGGGGCGCGCGGGCCGTGAGATGACCGAGATCGGCTTTCTTCTGGATGCCGGCGCAATCGCCTTTTCCGACGTGTTCCATGTGGCCGACAACACCAAGGCCCTGTCGCGCGCCATGACCTATGCCCGGTCGTTGGGCGCGCTGATTGTTGGCCACCCGCAAGAGCCCGGGCTT
Source organism: Paracoccaceae bacterium (assembly GCA_023254015.1). Taxonomy (GTDB): domain Bacteria; phylum Pseudomonadota; class Alphaproteobacteria; order Rhodobacterales; family Rhodobacteraceae; genus Tabrizicola_A. The sequence continues at coordinate 4,825 of JALQYS010000538.1, read as the reverse complement.
TCGGCAGGGGCCTCGGCCACCAGTGGCAAGTTTGCCTCGCTGCGCGGCCTGCCCGGCGTGTCGCCCATGGCCGAGCGCATCGGGCTGGAGCGGGATTTGGCGCTGGTGGAAATGACTGGCGCCCGCTGGCATGTCGATCAGGTGACCACCGCCCGCAGCCTGCCCGCGCTGGAGCGCGCCAAGGCGGCCGGGCTGGATGTGACGGCGGGGATTTCCATCCACCACCTGACGCTGAACGAATTCGACGTGGGCGACTACCGCACCTTCTTCAAGTTCACCCCGCCCCTTCGGTCCGAAGAGGACCGGCTGGCCATGGTGGAGGCGGTGGCCGAAGGGCTGATCGATGTGATCGGCAGTTTCCACACCCCGGCGGATGAGGAATCCAAGCGCCTTCCCTTTGAAGAGGCGGCCTCGGGCGCGGTGGGGCTGCAAACCCTGCTGCCGGCGGCGCTGCGGCTCTATCACGCCGGGCATCTGGACCTGCCAGCGCTGTTTCAGGCGCTGTCGCTGAACCCCGCCCGCCGTCTGGGCCTGCCGCAGGGGCGGCTGGCGGTTGGGGCGCCGGCTGATCTGGTGCTGTTCAACCCCGATACGCCCTTCGTGCTGGATCGCTTTGCGCTTCTGTCGAAATCCAAGAACACGCCCTTTGACGGCGCCCGGCTGGAGGGTAAGGTGCTGGCCACCTATGTCGCTGGTCAACAGGTCTACGAGGCGCGCTGAATGCCGGAAATCCTTTCCTCCCCCCTGACGCTGGGCCTTGCGGCGGTGCTGGGCTATCTTCTGGGCTCGGTGCCCTTCGGCATCGTCATCACCCGCGCGCTGGGTCTGGGCGATTTGCGGCAGATCGGCTCGGGCAATATCGGTGCCACCAACGTCTTGCGCACCGGGCACAAGGGGGCTGCGCTGGCGACGCTGGTGCTGGATGCCGCCAAGGGCGCGATTGCAGTGCTGATCGCGCGCGCCGTCGTCGGCGAGGATGCGGCACAGGTGGCGGGCGGCATGGCCTTTCTGGGCCATCTGTTCCCGGTCTGGCTGGGGTTCAAGGGCGGCAAGGGCGTGGCCACCTTCCTTGGCACGCTTCTGGCGCTGGCCTGGCCCGTGGGGCTGGCGGCCTGTGCGACCTGGCTGGTCGGGGCCGCCATCACGCGAATCTCTTCGGCGGCGGCGCTGATCGCAGCGGCGTTTTCAGGGCTGTGGTGCTTTGTCTTTGACCGGGGCGATGTGCTGATCCTGACCTTTGTCCTGACCGTGCTGGTCTATATCCGCCACTGGGCCAACCTGAAGCGCATCAAGGCCGGGACCGAACCGAAGATCGGACAGAAAAAGGCGGGCTGACCCCGCCTTTTCCGGCGCGCGTCCCTAGCGGATGGTGACGCCGTTCAAAAGCCGCTTCATCACGGCGAACTGATAGACGATCATCGCAAGCCCCAGCGTCACGATCGCCAGCAAGACCCAGATGATCGCATGGCCGATGATGCTGGCCAGATCCACATCGACATGCAGCGTCCCCACAACCTCGCCCGAGGGGCCAATCAGCTTTGTCCGGTTGATCGGGGCTTTCAGCAGGTAATAGGGCATCACGAAAAACCCCAGCCCGAGGGTGACAATCGAAATGAGCAGCCACAGGATGACGGTTCCGATCCCCTCAGAGACCGAGAAATCACAGGACAGGCGGTGGCCGGCAGGAATGGGGGGAAGCATCTAAACCTCTGGGTTTGAACGGACAATCCCGCCGTTCAAGCCCGTTCCCCTCCTGCCGTCAAGCGTCAGAGGCTGGCGGCCTCATAGATCCGGCCCAGATCGCCACCCCATTCGCCGTGATAAAGCTCCAGCCAGCGGTCGGCCTGCACTTTGCCCGCCTTGAGCGAGTTAACCAGCGGGGCAAGGTATGTCTCTTCGCCAAGGCCCCGCGCGGCAAGGCCCGCATGCGACAGGCCCACCGCGGCGCGGGCCAGATCGGCCAGCTTGACGCCATTCGCCTCACCCGCCAGGGCCGAAACCGAGGCGGCAACGCGCAAGCCTTCGCGGGTTTCGGCGTCAAAGCCCTTGACCAGATCCCAGGCCGCATCCAGCGCGGTCTGGTCATACATCAGCCCGACCCAGAAGGCGGGCAGGGCGTTGATATGGGCCTGATCGCCGCAATCGGCGCCGCGCATCTCGATGTATTTCTTGACGCGGGCTTCGGGGAAGACGGTGGTCATGTGGTCGGCCCAATCGGAAAGCGTGGGCTTTTCGCCGGGCAGCGCGGGCAGCTTGCCGTTCAGGAAATCGCGGAAAGACTGGCCGAGCGCGTCGATATACTTGCCGTCGCGGTAGACGAAATACATCGGCACATCCAGAACCCAGTCAACATAGCGCTGGAACCCCATGCCGTCCTCGAACGCCCAGGGCAGCATGCCGGTGCGGCTGTCATCCAGCCCCCGCCAGATGCGCGAGCGCCAGGATTTATGGCCGTTCAGCTTGCCGTCGAAGAAGGGGCTCGAGGCGAAAAGCGCGGTCGCCACCGGCTGCAGCGCCAGCGACACCCGCAGCTTTTTCACCATGTCAGCCTCGGACGAAAAGTCCAGGTTCACCTGCGTGGTCGAGGTGCGATACATCATCTGGGTGCCGTGGGTGCCGACCTTCTGCATGTAGCCGGTCATCAGCCGATAGCGCCCCTTGGGCATCACCGGCATGGTGTCATGGCTCCATTCCGGCGCGGCCCCGATCCCCATGAAGCGGATGCCCAAAGGCCCCGCAATCGCGGCCACCTCGTCAAGATGGGTCTGCAGTTCTGCCGCCACCTCGTGCAGGTTTGTCAGCGGCGCGCCCGACAGTTCGAACTGCCCGCCGGGTTCAAGGCTGATGTTCGCGCCATTGCGCGTCAGCCCGATGACATTGTCGCCCTCGCGCAGCGGCTGCCAGCCGTATCGCGCCTCAAGTGCCGCGAAGATCGTCGAAATGGACGCCTCGCCCGCATAGGGCAGCGGCGCGCGCGATGCGGTGAGCCAGCCGAATTTCTCGTGCTCGGTGCCGATGCGCCAGGCCTCCTTGGGCTTGCAGCCAGAGGCCATGTATTCGGCAAGCTGCTCGAACCGCTCGATCGGGCCACCACCGGATTGAGGAATTGACATCTGGGGCCTCTCGCTACGTTGCAGTCAGGACGAGACCTGTATTTCTTCGCGCCCCAAGTCAAGGCACGACCGGCGCAGGTTGGCTCAAAGTCTGTGCACCGATGCAGAGATGCGGGCGATGATGCCGGCGGCGATCTGCGGCCTTCAGGCGACAATCCCCTTGCCCGCACGATGCCAGATCAGCGCCATTTCGGGTTGGCCGGCGGCAATCAGGCCCGGCCCGGTCTGCGGCGGGGCGAGGGCGGCAAGCAGGGCCGCCATGTCCAGACCCGGCAGGCTGGAGAAGGCGTCATAAAGCGCCTCGGCCCCCGTGGCGTCGACCGGAAGCAGCAGGGCCTGACCATCGGCCTGCTTCAGCCGCCAGACCCGCCGGCCGCGCAGGGTCAGAAGGCGAATCTCGGTCAGGTCGACAAGGCTGACCGCGCCGCCGAAGGTCGGGCCGAAATAGCGCACCTCGCCTTCGACCACCTCCACCAGCCCCGGCGCGGCGGTCTCCTGGGCAAAGCGCATCCGGCGAAGGGCGGTGCGGGTCAGCCCGGCGCCAAGGGCGGCAAGAGCGAGGCCCCCGGCCAGCAGGATCGGCCCGCCGCGCGTGGCCGTCCACAGGCCCGCCAGCGCCACCGCCGCACCAAGGCCAACCTCGCGCCAGCGCGTCAGCGCAGCAAGGGCCGAGGGGCGGATCACCGCCAATCGCCCACGGCCGTCTGCCACATCACCACCGCCGCCAGCGCAGCAGTTTCGGCCCGCAGGATGCGCGGGCCCAGCGACAGCGGCCGCACGAAGGGCAGGGCGCGCAGGCGGGTCTTTTCCTCGTCGGAAAAACCTCCCTCTGGGCCGATCAGAATGGCGGCAGGCCCCGCGACGAGTGCCGCAGGCATCGAGGAGCCTTGCGCAAGGCTTTCGTCGGCCCAATACAGCACCCGCCCCTCGGGCCAGCCGGCCAGCACCCGATCCAGCGGCTGCAGATCGCCGACCTCGGGCACAAAGGTGGCGCCGCATTGCTCGGCCGCCTCGATCGCATGGGCGGTCTGCTTGTCGCCGCGCCAGCGTTCAGAGTTCATGTGCCGCGTCGCCACCGGCACAAGCCGCGCCACGCCCAGCTCCACCGCCTTTTCCACGATAAAGGCCGTGCGCTCTTTTTTCACCGGGGCAAACATCAGCCACAGGTCGGGCGGCATGACCTGAGGCGCGGTCTGGGCTTGACATATGGCGATCCCCTGCCGTTTGCCGGCCTCCGCCACCTCGGCCCGCCATTCCCCGTCGCGGCCATTGAACAGCGCGACGCCTGCGCCCTTGCCCAGACGCATGACGTTGAACAGATAATTCGCAGCCTCCGCCCCAAGGGCGACGGCTTGCCCCGCGCCCAAGGGCTGATCTACATACAGGCGGACCTTTGGCTTTTCCATGAAAGGGAACCTATGACCGACCCGCGCGAATTGCCAGAGGGACCACACCCGAACGGTCCGGCCCAGGTGGCCGATGCGCCGAAAGGCAATTGGGTTGACCGTTTCGCACCGCGCGCATCCGTTCCCTATCTGCGCCTCAGCCGGGCCGACCGGCCCATCGGCACCTGGCTGCTGTACATTCCTTGCCTTTGGGGGGTGGCCCTGGCGGCCATGGCCGACGGATTGCGCCCATGGGATCTGTGGATCGCCCTTTCCTGCGGGGTGGGGGCCTTCCTGATGCGCGGGGCGGGCTGCACCTGGAATGAC
>JALQYS010000495.1 GCA_023254015.1 Paracoccaceae bacterium | reverse complement strand
CCCCTTCCGGCGGCCGACCCGGGCCGATGGGATCGGGGGCCGGCCCTGCGGATTCGGTTGGGGCGGGGAAACCTGTCCTCAGCCGAAGAGATCGCCCGGTTTGCCGGGGCCAATGCCCTTGCGATCGGGGATGGCAGTTCTGCAGGCTGGGAAGTTCTGCAATTCCGCGAGGTCGTGCTGGTTGCCCCGTCGACCTATGACATCTTCCTGCGCCTGCGCGGCCAGCTTGGCACCGATGGGATCATGCCGCCGGTCTGGCCGGTGGGAAGCCGCGTTGTCGTGCTGGATGAGGCCCTGCGCCAGATCGATCTGCCGCTTTCAGCCCGCGGTCTGGAACGGCATTATCTGATCGGCGATGCTGCACGCGGCTATGATGGACCCGGCGTTCTGGCAAGAACCGAGGCTTTCGCGGGTATCGGGCTTCGGCCCTATCCGGTCTGTCACCTGCGCAAGCGGGGCGAGCCTGGCTCTGACGTGACGCTGACCTGGACCCGCCGAACCCGCGTCGATGGCGACAACTGGACTTCGCTTGAGGTGCCCCTTGGCGAAGAGGTGGAAAGCTATCGCGTGCAGGTTCGGATCGGCGCCACACTGATCCGGGAGGTGGTCGTCGGTCAGACGGGCTGGACCTACAGCGCCGCAATGCAGGCCAGTGATGGGGTTGGCCCCGGGGCAAGCATCCATGTCGCGCAGGTTTCGGCCAGCTTCGGTGCTGGGCCGTTCCGGGCGATCAGTCTGGGTTAGGCCGTGCGTCGCTGCCTGTTGGATGATCTTGTCGCGGCGGCGCGCTGCCTTGGCCGGGCCCACCCGTCTGAGCGCGATGCTCTGGCGCGGCGCCTGATTGCCGAGGCGCACGCCGCCCATCACTATCACCGCCGTTTTGGTCGGCCTCATCCGCGCTGGGGGAACGGCAGTCTGATGACCCGCGCCCTTGCAGACAGCCTGGCGCCCGAGGCCCCCCTTTGCCTGGCCAGCCTGGCCACCGTGGCCAGTGTCGTGCACCATTTTCGCACCGCAAATGCCCTGCGCCGAGTTGGACTGTCAGAGCATCCGCACCTATGTTACCATGATAAGCACGATATCCCGAACGGCAGGAAAAATCATGGCGGAAACCAAGGCAAAGATCACGGCAGTTGACCCGGTCTGGAGCCGGGTTCGCAAGGAGGCCTTCGAGATGATCGCGACCGAGCCGCTTTTGGGCGGCTTGGTGCACTCCAGCCTTCTGCATCACCCCAGCCTCGAACGGGCGCTGGCCTATCGGTTCTCGCTGAAACTCGCCTCGGGCGAAATGAGCGAACAGATCCTGCGGGAAATCGCGGATGAGGCCTACGCGGCCGAGCCCGAACTGGGCATCGCGGCGCGTGCCGACATCATGGCGGTCTTTGATCGTGATCCGGCCTGCCACCGCTACATTCAGCCGATTCTGTTCTTCAAGGGATTTCAGGCCGTTCAGGCCTATCGCGTTGGCCATTGGCTGTGGGCGCAGGGCCGCAAGGACATGGCCTATTTCGTGCAGATGCGGGTTTCCGAGGTGTTTGGCGTCGATATCCACCCAGCGGCGCGCATAGGCCGGGGACTCATGATCGATCACGCCCATTCCATCGTGATAGGCGAGACGGCCGTTGTGGGTGACAACGTCTCGATGCTGCATTCGGTCACGTTGGGCGGCACCGGCAAGGAAGATGGCGACCGCCATCCGAAGATCGGGGATGGCGTCCTGATCGGTGCCGGGGCCAAGGTGCTGGGCAATCTCAAGATCGGCCATTGCACCCGCATCGCGGCAGGGTCGGTGGTTCTGCAGGATGTTCCACCTTGCAAGACCGTGGCCGGCGTTCCAGCGCGGATCGTGGGCGAGGCAGGGTGTGACACGCCCGCCGTCACCATGGACCAGCGCCTGAAAGACTGCGACTGCTGAAGCCATGCTTCAAACAAAAAAGCCCCGAGCGTTCGCTCGGGGCTTTTTTCGCATCCGGCCTCAGGCCAGCATCGAGATCGGGTTTTCAAGGCAATCCACGACCACCTTGAGGAATTCCGCCCCAAGAGCCCCGTCGATCACCCGGTGATCCACCGACAGCGTCATCGACATCACGGTCGCCACGCCAATCGTGCCATCGGCCATCACCACCGGCTTCTTGACACCCGCGCCCACGGCCAGAATGGCCCCATGCGGCGGGTTGATGACGGCGTCAAAGTTCTCGATACCCATCATGCCAAGGTTCGAGATCGCAAAGGAGCCGCCCTGGTATTCATGCGGTGCGAGCTTCTTGGTCTTGGCGCGCGTCGCTAGGTCCTTCATCTCGGCCGACAAGGCAGACATGGTCTTTTTCTCGGCATCCCGCAGAACGGGCGTGAACAGCCCACCCTCGACAGCCACGGCCACCGCCACATCCGACGGCTTCAGCTTCAGGATGCGATCCCCGGCCCAGACGGCATTGGCATCCGGCACGGCTTGCAGCGCCAAGGCGCAGGCCTTGATGATGAAGTCGTTGACCGACAGCTTCACGCCGCGCGTGTCGAGTTGCTTGTTCAGCTGCTCGCGGAAGGCCATCAGGTTGTCCAGACGCACCTCGCGCCGCAGGTAGAAATGCGGGATGGTCTGCTTCGCCTCGGTCAGGCGGGCCGCGATGGTGCGGCGCATCCCATCGAGTTTGACTTCGGTGAAGGTCCGGTCCTGATACATCTTCAGGACCGTCTCCGCCGAAGGACCGCTCGGCGCAGCCGCAGCGACCGGAGCCGGAGCCGCCGCTGCAACGGGGGCCGGGGCCACGACCGGGGCAGACGCCACGGGCTTCGCGCCTTCGACATCCGCCCTCACGATGCGGCCATGCG
>JALQYS010000494.1 GCA_023254015.1 Paracoccaceae bacterium | reverse complement strand
ATCGTCCTCGCTGGTCACTGCACGGGCATGGCGGTGGCCATGGCGGATCAGCCCCGCCACCAGATCATCGCGGCTGGCACCGGCGATGGGGGCCTCGCCCGCGGCGTAAACCTCGGCAATGCCCACAACATCGGCATCGTTGAAACAGGTGCAGAAATCCTCGAACAGGCTGGACAGCCGGGTATAGCGGTGAGGCTGGTGCACGGCGATGATGCGGCCCTTGGTGGCCTGCCGGGCCGCCCTCAGCACGGCGGCGATTTCCACCGGGTGGTGGCCATAATCGTCGATGATGGTGACGCCATTCACCTCGCCCACGCGGGTAAAGCGGCGGTTGACGCCGGCAAACCCGGCCAGCGCCTCGCGGATCTCGTCCTTTTTCATGCCCAGATGGCGGGCAACAGCCACCGCCGACAGCGCGTTCGACACGTTGTGGTCGCCCGGCATCGGCAGGGTGCAGTTTTCAATTTTCGAACCTTCCTCTTCGTTCTGAAGCAGGATGTCAAAGTGGGCCACGCCATTTTCGAACGTCAGGTTCACCGCCCGCACATCGGCCTGCGCGTTGAAGCCAAAGGTCACGACGCGGCGGTCGGTGACCTTGCCGACCAGCGCCTGCACCTCGGGATGGTCGGTGCAGCAGACGGCCAGACCGTAGAACGGAATGTTCGAGACGAAATCGTAGAACCCCTTGCGCAGCGCGTCAAAGCTGCCCCAGTACTCCATGTGCTCGGGGTCGATATTTGTCACGATGGCGATGGTCGCAGGCAGCCGGTTGAACGAGCCATCTGACTCGTCCGCCTCCACCACCATCCATTCGCCCGCCCCCGCCCGCGCGTTCGAGCCATAGGCATGGATCACACCGCCGTTGATCACGGTCGGGTCAAACCCGCCCTTGTCCAGCAGCGTGGCCACCATGGTTGTGGTCGTGGTCTTGCCATGTGTGCCGGCGATGGCGATGTTGGAGCGCAGGCGCATCAACTCGGCCAGCATCTCGGCCCGGCGCACAACCGGCAGGTTGCGGCGGCGGGCCTCTTCCAGTTCGGGATTGCCCTTCTTGATGGCGCTGGAAATCACCACGACCGAAACGTCATCACCGATGTTCTCGCTGCGCTGACCTTCGAAAAAGGTCGCGCCCAGGGTCACCAGCCGGTCCGTGATCTTTGACGCCTTGGCGTCCGAGCCCTGCACGGGATAGCCCAGGGTCATCAGCACCTCGGCGATGCCCGACATGCCGATCCCGCCGATGCCGACAAAATGGATCGGCCCCAGTTCCAGCGGCAGTTTCGTGGCATTCATCGCATCAACCTTTCGCAGAAAGCGCCTCGACCAGCGCAACAAGCCATTCCGTGGCATCGGGCCGCCCCTGCGACAGGGCGTTGCGGGCCATCTGGTCGGCGGCCTGCGGCTGGCCCAGAATGGCGGCCATGTGGTCTGCCAGCGTGGCCGCGTCAAGCGCCTTTTCCGGGATGAGCACGGCGGCGCCGGCGTCGACCAGCCCGCGGGCATTGGCCGTCTGGTGATCGTCGGTCGCGGCGGCAAAGGGGATCAGCACCGAAGGCCGCCCGATCACCGAGATATCGGCCACCGACGAGGCGCCCGAACGGCTGATGACCAGCTGCGCCTCGGACAGGCGGCGGGGAATGTCGACAAAGAAGGGCGCAACCTCGGCCAGGATGCCGGCCTGATCATAGGCGGCCACCACGCGGTCAAGATCTTCGGGCCGGGCCTGCTGGGCCACGCGCAGGTGACGGCGGAGCCCCTCGGGCAGGCGGGCCACGGCCTGGGGCACCACGTCAGAGAGGATGCGCGCGCCCTGACTGCCACCGATCACCACAAGGCTCATCGGATAGTCGCCCGGCGCGATATAGCCCGCACCGGCGCGCTCCAGCACGGCTGCGCGCACCGGGTTGCCGGTATGTTCGCCTGTCACGCCTTCGGGCAGGGTGGTGGGCCAGGTTCCGCAGGCCACCTTGTGAACACGCGCGGCAAAGAGCCGGTTCACCCGCCCCAGAACGCCGTTCTGTTCATGGATCATCCGAGGCCGCCCGGTCAGCACCGCCGCCGACAGGGCCGGGATCGTCGGATAGCCGCCAAAGCCCACCACAACGGCGGGCCGGTCGCTCAGCATTTTGACGGTTGCGCCAAGGATGCCGCCCAGAATGCGAAAAGGCACCGCCAGCCGGGCCAGCACCCCGCCGCGCGCAAAGGTGGCCGAGGCCGAGACAACAACCTCGACCTCCGGCGGAAAGCCGCCCGCATAACGCGCGCCCCGTTCGTCGGTCGACAGTTTCACCCGCCAGCCCCGGGCGATCATCGCCTCGGCCAGCGCCTGGGCGGGGAACATGTGCCCGCCCGTGCCCCCGGCGGCGATCATCAACAAGGGCGCGGTCATTTCCGGCCCCGGAAGATGTCTCCCATATGCCCCTGCGGCCGGGTGCGGGTCAGCGCCAAAAGCATCCCCACCGTGATGCCCGCCGCAATCACCGACGAGCCGCCATAGCTGACGAAAGGCAGCGTCATGCCCTTGGCCGGCAAGAGCCGCACGGCGACGCCCATGTTGATCATCGCCTGCACGCCAAAGATGCACGACAGCCCCGCGCCCGCCAGCCGGGTGAAGGGATCACGCTCGCGCGTCAGCCGATAGAGCGAGCGCACGGTGATCGCCGCATAAAGCGCGATGATGACCAGGACCAGCACCAGACCATATTCCTCGGCCGCGACCGCGATGATGAAGTCTGTATGGGCATCGGGCAGCGTCCATTTCACCTGCCCCTCGCCCACGCCGACGCCAAAGAACCCGCCCTCTTGAATGGCGTT
>JALQYS010000473.1 GCA_023254015.1 Paracoccaceae bacterium | reverse complement strand
GCGTTGACCTGTCGCTGGACAAGATGGCGCTGCAGCGTCTGAAAGAGGCGGCTGAAAAGGCCAAGATCGAACTGTCGTCCTCGTCGCAGACCGAAATCAACCAGCCGTTCATCTCAATGGACAAGAACACAGGCCAGCCGCTGCACCTTGTGGTCAAGCTGACCCGTGCCAAGCTGGAAAGCCTGGTCGAAGATCTGGTCAAGAAGTCGATCAAGCCCTGTCAGGCCGCCATAAAGGACGCTGGCATCTCGGTCTCTGACATTGACGAGGTGGTGCTGGTCGGCGGGATGACCCGCATGCCGCGCGTCATCGAGGAAGTGACCAAGTTCTTCGGCAAGGAACCCCACAAGGGTGTGAACCCTGACGAAGTCGTGGCCGCCGGTGCCGCCATTCAGGCAGGCGTGCTGCAGGGCGACGTCAAGGACGTGGTTCTTCTGGACGTGACCCCGCTTTCGCTGGGCATCGAAACGCTGGGTGGCGTGTTCACCCGTCTGATCGACCGCAACACCACGATCCCGACCAAGAAGAGCCAGATCTTCTCGACCGCCGAGGACAACCAGAACGCAGTGACGCTGCGGGTGTTCCAGGGCGAGCGCGAGATGGCGGCCGACAACAAGATGCTGGGCCAGTTCAATCTGGAACAGATCCCGCCGGCGCCGCGCGGCATGCCGCAGATCGAGGTCACCTTCGACATCGACGCCAACGGCATCGTAACCGTCAAGGCCAAGGACAAGGGCACCAACCGCGAACAGGCCATCACCATCCAGGCCTCGGGCGGTTTGTCGGATGATGACATCGAAAAGATGATCAAGGATGCCGAAGCCAATGCTGACGCCGACAAGGCCCGCAAGGAACTGGTGGAGACCCGCAATCAGGGCGAGAGCCTGCTGCATTCGACCCAGAAATCGCTGAAGGAACATGGCGACAAGGTGGACCCGTCCACGGTCGAAGCCATCGAACTGGCGATGCAGCCTCTGGAAGAAGCGCTGAAGGGCGAAGATGCGGGCAAGATCAAGTCCGGCATCCAGAACCTGACCGAAGCGGCGATGAAACTGGGTGAGGCCATCTACAAGGCGCAGGCTGCCGCAGGCGGCGACGCCGAAGAGGCCGGCCCGCGGGATGTCGATGACGACATCATCGACGCCGACTTCGAGGATATGGGCAACAGCAAGCGGAAGTAAGCCGCAGGGAACTTCCGGGGGCGGCCTTGAAAGAGGCCGCCCTTCGCCTGTTCCCCTTTTGGGGGTTTGCCATGGCAAAACGCGACTATTACGACGTGCTGGGTGCCAAGAAAGGTGCCTCGGCCGAAGAGCTGAAGAAGGCCTATCGTCAGAAGGCGAAAGAACTTCACCCCGACCGCAACTCAGACAATCCGAATGCCGAAGCCCAGTTCAAGGAAGTGAACGAGGCTTATGACGTTCTGAAAGACCCCGACAAGAAGGCAGCCTATGACCGCTATGGTCATGCGGCTTTCGAAGGCGGCATGGGTGGTGGCGGTGGCCCGCGCGGCGGCTTCAACGGCGGTCAGGGCGATTTCGCAAGCGCCTTTTCGGATGTCTTCGAAGACCTGTTCGGCGATTTCATGGGGCGTGGCGGCGGCGGCAACGGCCCGCGGTCGCGGGCGCAGCGCGGGTCGGACCTGCGCTATAACCTGCGGGTCTCGCTGGACGAGGCGTTTACGGGCGTTCAAAAGACCATCAACGTGCCCACCTCGGTGGCCTGTGACGCCTGCCGCGGTTCGGGCGCCGAGGGCGGGTCCGAGCCGGTCACCTGTCCGACCTGTTCCGGCATCGGCAAGGTGCGGGCGCAGCAGGGCTTTTTCACGGTGGAACGCACCTGCCCCACCTGTTCGGGCGCGGGGCAGATCGTCAAGAACCCCTGCAAGTCCTGCCACGGCCATGGCCGGGTGGAAAAGGAGCGCGCGCTTTCGGTGAACATCCCGGCCGGGGTGGAAACCGGCACCCGTATCCGTCTGGCTGGTGAGGGCGAGGCGGGCCTGCGTGGTGGCCCGACGGGCGATCTTTACATCTTCATCGAGGTGAAAGAGCATCCGATTTTCCAGCGGGATGGCGTGCACCTGTTCTGCCGCGTGCCGATTTCCTTTGCAACCGCCGCCCTGGGTGGCGAGGTGGACGTGCCGACGATCGACGGCGGCAAGGCCAAGGTGAAAGTGCCCGCAGGCAGCCAGACCGGCAAGCAGATGCGCCTTCGCGGCAAGGGCATGCCGGCCCTGCGCGGCGCGGGTGTGGGCGACATGCTTCTGGAACTGGCGGTTGAGACGCCGGTGAATCTGACGGCGCGTCAAAAGGAACTGTTGCGCGAATTCGAGGCGTTGTCCGAGGAAAACAATCCCGAAGGTTCCAGCTTCTTTTCCAAGGTCAAGGGCTTCTGGGACGGCATGAAAAGCTGACAAAAGCTCGTCGTCGTCTGCGACGCTCCTCGCGCGAGGAGAAGCCGAAGGCGCACGACGAGCATTTGGTCAACGCCTGTTAACCCTTTCTTCATGGGGCGCTGTCAGTCTGCTTGCATGGCACGGAAAGGCTTCTCTGACGGCAGTTTGCCGCTTTTCACCCCGGGCGACACGGACGAGGCCGAGGCGGCACCGATTTCCGGGCGCTTGCCCAGCTATATCGCCGACCACCGGGCGCGCCTGCGGGCGCGCTTTCGGGAAGGTGGGGCCACGGCTCTGCCAGATTACGAGATGCTGGAACTTGTCCTGTTCCGCGCCATCCCGCGGCAGGATGTCAAACCGCTGGCCCGACTTTTGCTGGACACATTTGGCGATTTCAACCGCGTCATCACCGCCAGCCCGGCGCGACTTGCGCTGGTAAAGGGCGTGGGTGAGGCGGTCATCACCGAATTGAAGGTGATCGAAGCCGCCGCGCAGCGCATGATGCGGGCCCGTGTCATGCATCAGCCAGTTCTGTCATCCTGGGATGCGCTGCTTGACTATTGCCACACCACGATGGCGCACCGCGAGACAGAGCAGTTCCGCATCCTGTTCCTTGACCGCAAGAATGTGCTGATCGCCGATGAGGAGCAGGCCCGCGGCACGGTTGATCATGTCCCGGTCTACCCGCGCGAGGTGGTCAAGCGCGCGCTGGAGTTGAATGCATCAGCCTTGATCTTGGTGCACAATCACCCTTCGGGCGATCCGACGCCCTCGGATGCCGACATCAGCATGACCCATCAGGTCCAGGATGCCGCGCAGGTTCTGGGGATCGTCCTGCACGACCACCTTGTCATCGGCAAGTCGCGGGAGGTGAGTTTTCGGTCCGCCGGATATCTTTAGGGCTCGTTTCCGGGCCTTGCGGCCGGCAATGCCCAGACCTCGACCCTGCGGTTCAGGCGGCGCCCCGCCGCAGTCTGGTCGCAGGCCATGGGCAGCGCCTCGCCAAAGGCTTCGAGCGCGGGCAGAGTTGCCTGGGTTTCACCCTGCATCATGGCGGTCAGGGCGGTTAGCACCTGTGTCGCGCGGTCTTGTGACAATTCAAGATTTGCCGCCGCCGATCCTGAGCCGTCGGAGAACCCCACCAAGAGCAGGCTCTCGCCCGCCAGAACGCCCGAGCCGATCATCTGCGCCAGATCGGCAAGCGTGTCGCGACTGGGCGCGTCAAGCTCGGTCGAGCCGTCCTGAAAGCGGAAAGTATAGGATAGCCGATCGGCGCCCGCCATCAGGTCGACCAGACGTTTCAACTCGGCCAGCGAGGTTTCTTCGCCCGCGCCTTGAATCGCATTGATAAGCCGCAATCCGTCATCAGTCATCGGCTGGCGCGTCAGGCCTCGGCCCACAAGCCCGGCCTGTTCGACAGCAGCCTGGGCCTGCGGCAGGGACAGGAATTCCAGCAACTCGCGCGCGATCAAGGGCAGGCGGCGTCGGGGCGTCAGGAAGGACACGGGCAGGGTCAGTGGATAGTCCTCGGCCTTGACGGCCAAGGGGCTGGGGGACAGCGGAAAGCCGCAGCTGTCAGTCAGACCGACAATGCGGGCCTCGCCCGTGGCAGACCTGCCGGTAACGGCCAGCGCCCAAGGGTCACGCGCCACGGCAAGCGCAAGCTCTTGAGGGGTGCCATGCACCACCGTTGCCGCGATCTTGCGCCCAAGGCGGGCTGCAAGAGCACGGTTCAGATCGGCCTCCTCGGCGAGCCCATGCAGAACCAGCGGCATGTCGGGCCCGCCCATCTCTGCCCAGTTCCTGACGTCGCCGGTCAGGGCGCGGGCCAGATCGGCGGTAGAGATGGCGGGCACCGGGTTGTCGGGCGCGGTGATCGCGACCAAGGGATCAAGGCCGATGGTACGGTTGCCAAAGGCTGGATCCTGGCTTGCCGACAGGATCAGTTCGGCTCGGCCGGCGATCAGGGCGTCCCGCGCTTCTGCGAAAGTCATGGGGGCAAAGCTGAATTCGGCCAGAACCTTGTCGGTGGCCGGATCGATCAGCCGCGTCGGCTGATCGGGCGTGGCTGCAACCTGCAGCGCAAGCCCGCGCGATCGGGCAAAGGCCGCAACCAGTTCGGGCACAAGTGTCTGACCGGGTTGCGCCGTCCCGACGATGCGGATCACCGCTTTGGGGGCGGTCAGATCGGGGCAGGCCGGGCCATCGCAGATCACCCCCTGCGCATCGACCGTCAACAGGCCATAGGCGCTGTCGATGCGGTAGAACTCGCCATCATAGCCCTGCAACTGACCGGAAATCGCCAGCGCCCCATCGCGTGATGTCAGGGTCACATCCTGCGCGGCGGCAGCCTTGGCCAGGCCAGAAAAGACAAGCGCGGCAAGCATCGCCGCGCGTATCGAAGCTTTCATGAAAGGGGGCCTGATCCGTTAATTCACAGCCGCCATATTCAGGTCAAGGACGAGATTCTTCAACACCATATAATCGCCGATTGCGTCGCAGCCCGGCATGGGGAGCGTCAGGTCGGTGACAAATACGCTGCCACCGGTGCTGGTCAGGGTTTCGGCAATCAACTCGCGGCCACATGTCTTGTCGGTGATTGCTGCTTCGACCACCACCACCGGTTTGTCGGCGGGATCGGCGGGGAAGGTGTAGACCTCGGCCAGGAGCGGGTTTTCGGTGGTGGAGTCGCCCAAAAGCGTCAGGAACCCGCCTTTGGCGGCAAGGCCTGCGGCCGGGCGGCGCGGATCGGCGGCCGAGACATGGCCGGGCTGGCCATAGCTGGCGCCGTTTTCAAAGGCGTGCACCTGAAAAGCGTCGTCAGCCTGCCACTGCACGCCAAAGCGGCGCAGCTTGGTCAGCTCAGGCACGGCGATTTCGGCAGTCGCCTTGGTGCCGTCGCCAAAAGAGACGGTCACAGGGGCCTCGCTTTCCATGGCGGGCAGGGCGGTGAACAGGGCGCCGGTCGCGGTGGTCTTGCCGGTCACGGCAAGGCCGCCATGCCGCAGGACAACGCGCTGGTCGGGGTTGCAGGGCGCCACAAGCGTGACCCCGATCATGGCATTGGCCTCGGCCATCAGGTCAAGCGTCACGGGGCAGGCGTCGGTGACGCCCGGGACGGGATCGGTGACGGCTGCAATGACGGGGGCGGCGGCTTCAACCGGAGCGGCCTTGCGGACGCTGACCGTAACCTCGGGGGCCTTGGGCAAGCGGGCGGTATCGGCCGTGGTGGCTTGGGGCGCGGCGGTGGGCTTCAGTGGGTCTGCCTGCAAGGGCGCAGTGCGCTCCGGCTTTGGCTGCAGCGCAGGTGCCACGGCCTCGGGCCCGGCAGAGACGGGTTGCACCTTGACGGGTGCCTTTTCCAGCTGGGCCGAAGCCTGCGGCTTGGGCGCGGGTTTGTCGCTCATGCTTTGAACCAGATGACCCGCCGCCAATGCCACAGCCAGAACCGCAATTCCCCGGGCTGCCTTACGCTTCACATCCATTCTTGCCCCCTGTCAGGCCAATATTCACATTCTAATAGCTGTCGTCAAACTCGGGCAATCCCAAGGCGGAAACAGGGAATGTTTCCGCCCTTGCAACGAAAAAGGGGTGGCAAAGCGCCACCCCTTGTTTCATTCCAGCTTGCCGTGGCAGTGCTTGAACTTCTCGCCCGATCCGCAGGGGCAGGGGTCGTTTCGCGACGGGTTGCCCCAGGTGGTCGGATCGCTTTCATCAAAACCCGCAAGCGCACCGCCGGTCGCAAGGGCGGCCCCCCCGGCGGCGGCCAATTCGGCATTGGCCTTGGTCTGCGCCTGCTGGGCCTGATAGGCGGCAAGTTGGGCCTGATACTGTTCCATCAGGGCCTTTTGTTCCTCGGCCGAGATCGGGCGGATCTGCGACAGTTTCTGCGTCACGTCCTGCCGCAGAGAATCCAACATGTTTTCAAACAGTTGGAAGGCTTCGGTCTTGTATTCGTTCAGCGGGTCGCGCTGGGCATAGCCACGGAAGCCCACGACCGAGCGCAGATGGTCCAGCCGCAGAAGGTGCTCGCGCCATTTGGCGTCGATGGTCTGCAACAGAAGCTGCTTTTCGATCGACCGCATCGCCTCGGCCCCGAATGCGGCCAGTTTTTCGTCCATCATCGCGTCGGATTGGGCGGTCAGCCGTTCGGTCATGGCCTGCTGGTCCACGCCCTCTTCGGCGGCCCATTCTGCCAGCGGCAGGTCCATCGTCAGCCGGTCGCGCACCGCTTCGGTCATCCCGGCGATGTTCCATTGGTCGGCATAGGATTTCGGCGGCATGAATTCGTCGATCAGATCCTCGACAACCTGATGGCGCATGTCGCGCACGATGTCGCCCAGATCCTCGGCTTCCATGATCTCCAGCCGCTGGGCAAAGATCGCCTTGCGCTGGTCGTTCATCACGTCGTCGAATTTCAGAAGCTGCTTG
>JALQYS010000472.1 GCA_023254015.1 Paracoccaceae bacterium | reverse complement strand
GCCGTCGGCAAACCGGCCTCCTGCTCTTTGATCATCCCGATAATCTGCGCTTCGGTGAAACGGCTTTTTCTCATGACGTCTGCTCCTTTTCAGGTTGGGCAGACTCTACATCACGGCGAGGGAACTTCCGGGGGGCAGGTCAAATGAGCGATGTGAGGGCTTGCTCTGCCACAAGGCAGCTATGTTCGGTGTGGAGGTCGTGTTCCTCAAGAAAATGGTGGACCAGCGAATTGCGCAGGGCGACCAGATCGCGGTGCTCAGCCTCGATCCGCGAAAACGCCTCGGCGGGAAGAGCGATCCATCGGGAAATGGTGACACAGGTTCCGGTGGCGGCCTCATCCGCGTCAGGGGGGGCTTCCTGTCCTAAGGGCACAAGAACGGATCCCATCATTTCGCCAACCAAAGCGCCCATGGTCTTGCGCCGCGTTTCGGCATTCCGCCTCGCCCGGTTGGCCTCAAAGGTGTCGATGGTGCCAGAGACCTGATGCGTCGCTACGATGGCCTTCAGTTTCAGCTCGAAGGCTTGCAGCCGCAGAACGCACTGCCCGTAAAGCCTTTCGACATCGTCGCGCGTCGCAGATGGGGCGGCACTCTCCGATTTCATCTTGCTACCCTTGATCTGCCGTCTTGTGGACTTTGCCCGAAGGAACACCCTCGGGCAATGGTGCGCTGTTCGGCCAAAAACTGACGTTCGTTCGCCGAACGATGTTTGCGTCTCTGGCCGCAGGTCAATTCTTTGGTCGCATCATCTTCAGACGCTGGCTGGAAATACCCCTGTGTTCTTGACCGTGCCATAGACGAAGCTGGAGTCGATCGAAGCAATGCCGTCGATCGGGTGGATGCGCGTGCGGATGAAATCCTCGTAGGCTTCCAGCCCGGACACCACCACGCGCAGGTGATAATCGGCGGCCCCGGTCATCAGGTGGCATTCCAGAACCTCATCCAGCGCGCGAATGCGGCTTTCGAAACGCTTGACGGTTTCTTCGCTGTGGCGTTCCAACCGGATGCGGATAAAGACCGTGACCGCCAGCCCATAGGCACGCTGGTCGGCAACCGCCCGGTAGCCCATGATCGCGCCGCTTTCCTCCAAGAGCCGGATACGGCGCAGGCAGGGCGAGGGCGACAGGTTCACCTCGGCGGCAATATCCAGATTCGTGGCGCGACCATTCTTTTGCAGGGCGCGAATGATCTGGCGGTCTTTTTCGTCCATGATGCCCCCTATTGGCATTAAATGCCAATATCAATACTACATTTGGCATTATTAGCAACCAAATGCCACGAGAACAATCGCAGTCTGGGTGTAACGAGATGGAGCATCCGATGCGTCACACGCCCCCCAGCCTTGCCACCCGCGCCATTCATCATGGCTATGAAGCCCGTGACCATCAGGGGGCCCTGAACCCGCCGGTCTATCTGTCCTCCACCTTCACCTTCGACACCGCCGAAGCCGGTGGCGCGATGTTTGCCGGCGCGGCCGAGGGACATTTCTACAGCCGCATCTCAAACCCGACGCTGGACGCGCTGGAGCGGCGTATTGCCAATCTGGAAGGGGCCGATGCCGGGCTTTGTGCGGCCTCCGGCATGGGTGCGATCACCTCGACGCTCTGGACTTTCCTGCAGGCGGGGGATGAGGTGATCCTCGACAAGACGCTTTACGGCTGCACTTTTGCCTTCCTGACCCATGGCTTGCCGCGCTTTGGCGTCACGGTGCGGCCGGTTGACCTGTCAGACCCGGCCAACCTTGCCGAGGCGATCGGGCCAAAGACCCGGATTGTCTATTTCGAGACGCCCGCCAACCCGAACAACCGGCTGGTCGACATCGCCGCCATCAGCGACATCGCCCATCGCCACGGTGCCAAAGTGGTGGTGGACAATACCTATGCCACGCCGGTTCTGACGCGGCCAATCGAACATGGCGCCGATATCGTGGTGCATTCGGCAACCAAGTATCTGAGCGGTCATGGCGATGTGATTGCCGGGCTGATCGCGGGACGGGCCGAGGATATTCAGGCGATCCGCCTTGTCGGCATCAAGGACATGACCGGGGCGGTGATGTCGCCTCTGTCGGCCATGCTTCTTTTGAGGGGCATCAAGACGCTGGACCTGCGGGTGCGCGCCCATTCGGTCGCCGCGCTGACCATCGCCCGCGCGCTTGAGGCGCATCCAGCGGTGAAATGCGTGCATTATCCGGGGCTTGACTCATTTCCGCAAAAGGAACTGGCGCAGCGCCAGATGGCGGCCTTCGGCGGGATGATCCCTTTTGAAGTCGTGGGCGGCAAGGCGGGCGGCATTGCCATGATGAACCGCCTGCGCCTTGTGCAGCGTGCGGTCAGCCTTGGCGATGCCGAAAGCTTGATCCAGCACCCTGCCTCGATGACCCATTCCACCTATACCCCCGAAGAACGCGCGGCCCATGGGATCGCCGAGGGGTTGGTGCGCTTGTCTGTCGGGCTGGAAGGGGTAGAGGATATTCTGGACGATCTGATGCAGGCCTTGGCCGCCCATAACGCCGAAGCCGCTTGAACAAAAGGACCGCTCTTCATGACGTTTGACTTTGCCATCGGCGCGAACTTGCGCAAATCTCCCTATTTCGACGCCACGCTGCGCGCCGGGGTGAAAAGCTTTTCCGTCTACAATCACATGCTGATTCCGGCGCATTTCGGCGATCCGGATGCGGAGTATCAGCGCCTGATGACCGGCGTGGCGATGTGGGACGTGGCCGCACAGCGTCAGGTCGAGATCTCTGGCCCCGATGCCGCGCGGCTGGTGCAATACATCACCCCCCGCAATCTGGATGGCACCCGCGTGGGCCAGGGCCGCTATGTGCCGATCTGCGACCATGACGGCTGGCTTATCAATGACCCTGTGCTGCTGAAGCTTGCCGATGACCGCTTCTGGCTTTCGGTGGCGGACAGCGATCTGCACCTTTGGTGTCAGGCCATTGCGCGGGAAAAGGGCTGGAAGGCACGGGTCAGCGAACCGGATGTCGCGCCCTTGGCCATTCAAGGCCCCTTGGCTGCAGACGTGACGGCGGCGCTCTTTGGGGATTGGGTGCGCGAACTGCAGTATTTCGGGTTCCGCGAGACGAATCTTGACGGGATTCCCTTGGTGCTGGCGCGCTCCGGCTGGTCCAAGCAGGGCGGGTATGAGCTTTACCTGACCGATGGCCGCCATGGCAGCGCGCTTTGGGACAAGGTGGCCGCCGCCGGAGCGGCTTTCGGCATCGGTCCCGGTGCGCCGAACGATATCGAGCGGGTGGAAAGCGGGCTGATCTCTTACGGCTCGGACATGCGCTGGCAGGTCATCCCTGCGGATCCGTTCGAGATGGGGATCGGCGCGCTGGTCGATCTGGACCGCGCCGATGACTATGTCGGTCGCGAGGCCCTGCGGGAAAAGTCGGCTCGCGGCTTGCAGCGCCGGCGTACCGGGTTCTGGGTCGAGGGGCGGCCGACTTCTCCCGGCCATCCG
This sequence comes from Paracoccaceae bacterium, assembly GCA_023254015.1. Lineage (GTDB taxonomy): Bacteria > Pseudomonadota > Alphaproteobacteria > Rhodobacterales > Rhodobacteraceae > Tabrizicola_A. The sequence continues at coordinate 3,097 of JALQYS010000472.1, read as the reverse complement.
GTTCCGGTGCATCTGGACGGCGTGGCGGTGGGCGTGGTCAGCGAACTGGTGTTCTCGCCCCGGCTGGGTCGCAGCATTGCCCTGGGCCTCTTGCGGGCCGATCTGGGCGACGAGACGGCGGGCCTTTGCCTTGATCTGCCCGAGGGCAGGGTAGGCCTGCGCCCGACGCCGCTGCCCTTCAAACCCTGAAACCGCCGCCCGTTTCCGCCCCGTTGCCACAGGAGCCGCCGATGACCGTTGCTGACCAGACCCATCTGAAAACTCTGGAACAGCGGCTATTGTGGCTGTCGCACTGGATGATCCACCATGCGAACCACATTCGGCCAAAGGTGGACGGCATCAAGATCGGCGGGCATCAGGCGTCGTCGGCTTCGATGGTGTCGATCCTGACAGCGCTCTATTTCTCGGCGCTTCGGCCCGAGGACAGGGTTGCGGTGAAACCCCATGCCGCGCCGGTCTTTCACGCGATCCAGTATCTGATGGGCAACCTGACCCGCGAAAAGATGGAGAACTTCCGCGGCTTTGGCGGGGTGCAAAGCTATCCCAGCCGCACCAAGGACATCGACGATGTCGATTTCTCGACCGGCTCGGTGGGCTTGGGCGTGGCGATCACCGCCTTTGCCTCTCTGGTGCAGGACTATGTCGCGGCCAAGGACTGGGGGCAGGGTCTGCCTTTGGGCCGGATGGTCGCGCTGGTGGGGGACGCCGAACTGGACGAGGGCAATATCTACGAGGCCTTGCAGGAGGGCTGGAAGAACGATCTGCGCAATTGCTGGTGGATCATCGACTATAACCGCCAGTCACTGGACGGGATCGTGCGCGAGGGGTTGTTTGCCCGCATCGAGAAAATCTTCGAGGCTTTCGGCTGGGATGTGGTGCGGGTGAAATACGGTGCCCTGCAACGCGCGGCCTTTGCCGAGCCGGGGGGCGACGCCTTGCGCGACTGGATCGACGCCTGCCCCAACCAGCAGTATGCGGCGCTGACCTTCATGGGCGGAGCGGTCTGGCGCAAGCGGCTGATGGAGGATCTGGGCGATCAGGGCGAGGTATCGGCGCTGATCGACCGGCGGTCGGATGCCGAACTGGCCGCCCTGATGGAAAACCTTGGCGGCAATTGCGTGGCGACCATGGCAGAGGTCTTTGCGGCAATAGATCACGACCGGCCGGTTTGCTTTCTTGCCTATACGATCAAGGGCTGGGGCACGCCGATTGCCGGGCACAAGGACAACCACGGCGGCCTGATGAACCCCACCCAATTCGCGCAATGGCAGGCGCATATGGGCGTAGCCGCGGGGCAGGAATGGGAGCCCTTTGCTGCCGTCCCGGACGAGGCCGCGCTGAAGGGGTTTCTGGCCCGCGTGCCCTTCTTTGCCAAAGGCCGCCGCAGGTTCCACGACGAGCGCATCGCGGTGCCTGCCATCGCCATCGACGCCGATCGCGAGATTTCGACCCAAGCTGCTTTCGGCAAGATCCTTGATGATCTGTCGAAGGGCGACTCGGGCCTCGCTGCGCGGATCGTCACGACCTCGCCCGATGTCACGGGCACCACCAATCTCGGCCCTTGGGTCAACCGCCGCAAGCTCTTTGCCCGCAAGGCACAAGGCGATGCCTTCCTCGAACATCGCATCCCGTCCACAGCGAAATGGGAGTTCACGCCGGAAGGCCAACATATCGAACTGGGCATCGCCGAGATGAACCTGTTCTTGCTGCTGGGTGCCGCGGGGCTGAGCCACAGCCTTTTTGGCAAGCGGCTGTTTCCCATTGGCACGGTCTATGATCCCTTCGTGCATCGGGGCCTCGATGCACTGAACTACGCCTGCTATCAGGACGCGCGGTTCATCATTGTGGGCACGCCTTCGGGTGTGACACTTGCCCCCGAAGGCGGCGCACATCAATCCATCGGCACACCGCTGACCGGCATGAGCCAGGACGGGCTGGCCGCCTTTGAACCGGCCTTCGCCGATGAGCTGGCGGTGATCATGGAATGGGCCTTTGACTACTTGCAGCGCGACGGCGACGGTGACCCGGACGAACGAACGTGGTTGCGCGACGAGACGGGCGGCTCTGTCTATCTGCGGTTGACCACCAATCCGCTTGAGCAGCCTGGCAAGCGGCAGGATGAGGCCTTCCGCCAAGGGGCCATTGATGGCGCCTATTGGCTGCGCCCGCCGGGACCGAATTGCGAGGTGGTGATCGCCTATCAGGGCGCAATTGCGCCCGAGGCGATCGCGGCGGCGGGCCTGATTGGCGAGCATCGTCGCGATGTCGGCGTATTGGCCGTTACCTCGTCGGACCGGCTGCATGCGGGCTGGACCGCTGCCCAGCGTGTCCGCGCCCGTGGCAACCGTGCGGCCCGAAGCCATATCGAGACGCTGCTGGCAGACTTGCCGCGCGACTGCCTGATCGTCACCGCCATCGACGGCCACCCCGCCACTCTGGCCTGGTTGGGGTCTGTCGGAGGACACAGGACCGTGTCACACGGGGTCGAACATTTCGGCCAGACTGGCACGATTGGCGACCTTCAGCGCCACTTCGGGCTGGACCGCCATGCGCTGGCGCGATCCATCAGAGAGCTTTCGGCCGGGTCACGCTTTGAAGGGTCGAGATAGGGCACGCCCTTGGCCTGCAGGCGAAGAGTGAAGATTTCGCCTCTATTCGGCGCCGATCCTCTCGAAAGCGCTGAAGATCGCCGTGATTTTTCTCCGCGTTCTGTGTTTCGGCCTTGAGTCCTTGACCCGCCCTATGGCGATCCAAGAGCCTGGAGGTGACCAACGGCTCCCCCCTCCATGTGACCTGTTCCGAAAAATCGGACAAAGACTATCTGCGAACAGGGGCGGCGCGACTTCGCCCGCGCCTGTTCAATGCGGATCAACGCTGCCCAAATCTAGCGCGCCGCAAAAGTGCTTGCCTGAGACTGATCTGCAACGGCAACGCTCTGCGCACGCGTGCTTCCTTAGCGCTTCCTTGCCACCGGAAAAGACGAAAGGCGCAGCTTGCGCCGCGCCCTATCGTATTGATCCCTACAGGATTTTTGGCTCCGGCGGTAGGGAACGGAGCCAAAGGTGACCTTCCTGCAAGCTTTTGAAAAATAATCATA
>JALQYS010000420.1 GCA_023254015.1 Paracoccaceae bacterium | reverse complement strand
GCTCCGACAGCGGACCGCCCTTGATGACTTCGGCCGTATAGTACATCAAGTGTCCACCGTCTAGCAGCGGGATGGGCAGATTGCCCATCCTAAGGGTGAAACGCGCCTCCCTCCCCCTGTGTGGGGGAGGGAGGGGGTGGGGGGGCTCCCCCGAAAGGATGACCATGACCGACGCCTGCGATTGCTGGCCCAGAAAACCCGAATTCGGAGGTGGACGCGGATAGACCTGCGGCCCCGCCCCCGCGCTGCCAGCGCGATCCGAAACCCGAATTTATGAGGCCAATATGCCCGGAACACTGACCCTTGACGCCCTGAAAACCCTTGTCAGCAAAGGCGAGATCGACACCGTCCTTGTGGCCTGCATCGACATGCAGGGCCGTCTGATGGGCAAACGCTTTCACGCCGCCTTCTTCTGCGATGGCGGTCACAAGGAAACCCATTGCTGCAATTACCTCCTGGCCGTGGACATGGAGATGAACACCGTGCCGGGCTACAAATCCACCGGCTGGGAAAAGGGCTATGGCGATTATGTGCTGCGCCCCGACATGTCCACGCTGCGGCTGGTGCCCTGGCTGCCGGGTACGGCGCTGGTGCTGGGCGATCTTCTGGACCATCACGCCCACGAAGAGGTGGACATCAGCCCCCGCGCGATCCTGAAACGTCAGGTGGCCCGCGCCCGCGCCATGGGGTTCGAACCCATGATGGCGACCGAGCTGGAGTTCTACATCTTTGAAAACGCCTATGAAAACCTGCGCGACGGCGGTCTGAAGAACCTGCAGCCGATCAGCGGCTATAACGAGGATTACCATCTCTTCCAGACCACCAAGGAAGAAGGCCTGATGCGCGCCGTCCGCAACGGCCTTTATGCGGCGGGCATCCCCGTGGAAAACACCAAGGGCGAGGCCGACAGCGGCCAGCATGAGGTGAACTACAAATACTCCGACGCGCTGGACACCGCCGACAACCACGTGATCGTCAAGCAGGCTGTAAAGGAGATTGCCCATCAGCAGGGCAAATCCGTGACCTTCATGGCCAAGTATGACCACCGCAAGGCCGGTTCTTCCAGCCACATTCACCAGTCGCTCTGGTCTTTGGACGGCAAGGCCAGCTTTGCCGATGACACCGACGCGCATGGCATGTCGGCCGTGATGAAGCACTTCCTTGCCGGCCAACTGGCCCATGCCCGCGACATCACCGCCTTCCTTGCGCCCTACGTCAACAGCTACAAGCGCTTTACTATCGGCATGTTCGCCCCGACCAAGGCGGTATGGAGCGCCGACAACCGCACCGCCGGTTTCCGCGTGTGTGGTGAGCATACCAAGGCCGTCCGGGTGGAATGCCGCATTCCCGGTTCGGACGTGAACCCCTATCTGGCCTGTGCGGCGCTGCTGGCGGCCGGGCTTGATGGGATTGAAAAGAAGATGGAACTGGAGCCTGAACTGAAAGGCGACATGTATTCGGCCCAGGGCATCCGCGAAATCCCGCACAACTTGCGCGAAGCGGCTGATTTGTTGAACAAATCCGCCATGCTGCGCGCGGCCTTCGGCGATGACGTGGTGGACCACTACCACCACGCGGCCCAATGGGAGATTTCCGAGACCGACCGCGTCGTGACCGACTTCGAACTCCAGCGCCTGCTTGAGCGCGCATGACCCCGTAGGGCGGGCTTCAGCCCGCCTTACCCCGCATTTGCCGGTCTGAAGCCCGGCCTACGAAGGTGACACCATGAAACCCATCCAACTGATCTCTCCCGTCGATGGCTCGGTCTATGCCGAACGCATGCCGCTGTCGCCCGAGGCCGCCACGGCCGCCGTGGCCCGCGCCCGTGCCGCCCAGGGCCCCTGGGCCGCGCGCCCCCTGGCCGAACGCATTGCCCTGGTCAAGGCCGGGGTTGCCCGGCTGACCGCGATGAAGGAAACCGTCGCGCTGGAGCTTGCGCATCAGATGGGTAGGCCCATCCGCTATGGTCAGGGCGAAATGGGCGGGGTGAACGCCCGCACCGATTACATGTCCGACATCGCCGCCGAGACGCTGGCCCATCACATGATCGAGGACAGCGACAAATTCCGCCGCTATCTCGCGCGTGAGGCTTTGGGCGTGGTGTTCATCATCGCGCCGTGGAACTATCCCTACCTCACCACGATCAACACCCTTGCCCCGGCCCTGATCGCCGGGAACACGGTGATCCTGAAACACGCCTCGCAGACCCTGCTGGTGGGCGAGCGTCTTGCCCAGGCGTTCCACGAGGCGGGCGTTCCGGCCGATGTGTTCCAGAACGTGGTCCTTGACCACGCCACCACCGAAAGCCTGATCGCGGGCCGCGCGTTCAACTTCGTGAACTTCACCGGCTCGGTCGCCGGGGGGGCCGCGATCGAGCGCGCGGCGGCGGGCACCTTTACCCCGCTTGGCCTTGAACTTGGCGGCAAGGACCCCGGCTATGTCCGTGCCGACGCCAATCTGGATGCGGCGGTGGATACGCTGATGGACGGGGCGATGTTCAACTCGGGCCAGTGCTGCTGTGGGATCGAGCGGATCTACGTCCACGAAAGCCTGTTCGACGCCTTTGTCGAGAAATCGGTGGCTTGGGTGAACGGGATGAAGCTGGGTAGCCCCCTTGCCCCCGAAACCACCCTTGGCCCGATGGCCAACAAGCGCTTTGCCAAGGTGGTGCGCGAGCAGATCGCCGAGGCGATTGCGGCAGGCGCGAAACCCCTGATCGACCCGAAAAACTTCCCCGCCGATGACGGTGGCGCCTATCTTGCGCCGCAAATCCTTGTGAATGTTGATCATTCCATGCGGGTGATGATGGAGGAATCCTTCGGTCCGGTCGTCGGCATCATGAAGGTCAAGGACGACGAAGAGGCGATCCGCCTGATGAACGACAGCCCCTATGGCCTGACCGCCAGCATCTGGGCCCAAGACTATGACACCGCCGCCCAGATCGGCGCCCGGATCGAAACCGGCACCATCTTCATGAACCGCGCCGATTATCTTGACCCCGCGCTGTGCTGGACCGGCTGCAAGGACACCGGTCGCGGCGGCTCGCTGTCTTATCTGGGTTTCCTGTCGGTGACCCGTCCGAAATCCTATCACCTGAAGAAAGTCTGACCCATGACCCACTCGGTTCCCAACCGCAACTGGTCCTACCCCACCGCCATCAAGTTCGGCGTCGGCCGCATTGCCGAGCTGGCCGAGCATTGCACGGCCGCCGGGGTGAAAAAGCCCCTTTTCGTCACCGACAAGGCGCTGGCCTCGCTGCCGATCACCGCCGAGGCGGTGGCGATCCTGAAAAACGCCGGGCTGGGCACCGCCGTGTTCTCCGACGTCGATCCGAACCCGAATGAAAAGAACATGGCCGACGGCATCGCCGTTTACCTGGCCGGCGGCCATGACGGGGTGATCTGCTTTGGCGGCGGCTCGGCCCTTGACCTTGGCAAGATGATCGCCCTGATGGCGCATCAGCGGGCCGACCTTTCGGTCTGGGATCTGGAAGATATCGACGACTGGTATACCCGCGCCGATGCATCCAAGATCGCGCCGATCATTGCCGTGCCCACCACCGCTGGCACGGGGTCAGAAGTGGGCCGCGCGGGTGTTCTGACCAACTCGGAAACCCACAAGAAGAAGATCATCTTCCACCCGAAACTGCTGCCGGTCGTCACCATCTGCGATCCGGCGCTGACCGTGGGGATGCCCAAGTTCATCACCGCAGGCACCGGGATGGATGCGCTGGCCCACTGCCTTGAGGCCTATTCCTCGCCCTTCTACCACCCGATGAGCCAAGGCATCGCGCTGGAAGGCATGCGGTTGGTGTTTGAAAACCTGCCCAAGGTCTATGCCAACCCGAATGACCTTGACGCGCGGGCGCATATGATGAGCGCGGCCGCCATGGGCGCGGTGGCTTTCCAGAAGGGTCTGGGTGCGATCCACTCGCTGAGCCACCCGATCGGCGCGGTCTATGGCACGCATCACGGCACGACCAATGCCGTCGTCATGCCGATGGTTCTGGACATGAACCGCCCCGCCATCGAGGACCGCATCGAGAAAGCCGCCGCATACCTTGGCATCAAGGGCGGCTTCGACGGCTTCCGCGCCGCGATCATGGACCTGCGCAAGACCTTGAACATTCCGGAAACCCTCACCGCCCTGGGCGTCACCAACCCCAACCTTGACGAGTTGACCGAAATGGCGCTGGAAGACCCGTCCTGTGGCGGCAATCCGGTTGAAATGACGCGTGAAAACACGCTGGCCCTGTTCAAGGCCTGCCTCTAAACATCTGCTCATCGTCGCCGTTCCGGCGCTCTTCGCGCGAGGAGCGTCGGGACGACGACGACGAGCGGGGAAAGGCAGCCATGACCACACATCTCACGACCGATATTGCTGTTCTGGGAGCGGGCGTCGTGGGCCTTGCCGTGGCCGAGCGTCTGGCTGCCGAGGGGCGGGAGGTGGTGATCGTCGATCCTGCCACGCCCGGCATGGGGGCGAGTTATGGCAATGCCGGCACCATTGCCGATTATGCCGTGATGCCGGTCGGTAGCCCGGATGTGCTGAAAAACCTGCCATCCCTGCTGTTCGACAAGACCTCGCCACTGGCCATCCGCCGCGCCGCCTTGCCCTCGCTGATGCCCTGGCTTTTGCGGTTCGCCCTGCAGTCGCTGCCCGGCCCCACCGCCCGCAATGCCGCCGCCATCGCAGGGCTTCTGGCCGATGCCGCGCCGCTGTGGCAGGGGCTGGCCGACCGCATCGGCGGGGCGGCGATCCTGCAGCATCGCGGCTGCCTTTACGTCTATGAGACTGCGGCGGCCTATCGGGCGGCCGAGAAGGATATGGCTTTTCGCCGGGGGCTTGGCATCACCGTCGACCTGATCGGCCCTGCCGACCTTGCCCGGATGGAGCCGGGCCTTCCTGCGGTCGAGGGCGGGGCGGCGTTTTTCCCAAAAGCGGTGTTTCTGTCAGATCCGGGCCAGATGATGGGCCTTCTCGCCGCCCATGTGTTGAAAAAGGTCAATCTGCTGCAGACCCGCGCCGAGAAGCTGGCCCGCCAGATCGACGGGGTGATCGTCGAAGGTCCTGGCCTGCGGCTGCATGCGCGCAGGGTGGTGATCGCGGCCGGGGCACATTCCCGCGCCCTTGCCCTGCAGGCCGGAGACAAGGTGCCGCTGGACACCGAGCGCGGCTATCATGTGGAATGGGACATGCCCAGCCCGCCCCTGTCGCGGCCCTCCTGCCCCACCGCGCGCGGGTTCTACCTGTGCCCGATGTCGGGCCGGCTGCGGGTGGCCGGAACGGTGGAGCTGGGCGGGCTGACCGCGCCGCCCTCCGCCCATCGCATCGACAAGCTGGTTGAAGGCGCAAGGGCGATCTTCCCCGACCTTGGCCCCCCAAGCCGCGAGTGGATGGGCTTTCGCCCCTCGATGCCCGATTCGGTTCCGGTGATCGGCCCCTCGCGGGCCGGACCAGAGGTCATCCATGCCTATGGTCACGGCCATATCGGCCTGACTCTGGCCCCGGTCACGGCCGAACTTGTGGCCGATCTTCTGTCAGGCCGGGCGCCGCGGCGGGATCTGACG
>JALQYS010000367.1 GCA_023254015.1 Paracoccaceae bacterium | reverse complement strand
GGGCATCCGGCCCCTCGCAGACAAGACGGAGTGACAGATGTCTTTCTTCAAACTCACCGCCTCGACCGTGGCGATCCTGGCCGCCTCGACCGTGGTGGCTTCGGCCCGTGACCAGATCCAGATCACCGGCTCGTCCACCGTGCTGCCCTATGCCACCATCGTGGCCGAGGCCTTTGGTGAGAACTTCGATTTCCCGACCCCGGTTGTTGAAGGCGGCGGTTCGGGCGCGGGCCGCAAGAAGATGTGTGAAGGCGTGGGCGAAACCACCGTCGATATTGCCAACTCGTCCTCGCGCATCTCGAAATCGGACATCGAGCTGTGCGCCTCGAACGGCGTGAACGAGATCATGGAAGTGCGCTTTGGCTATGACGGCATCGTGTTCGCCTCGGACGTGGGCGGCGCCGATTTCGCCTTCACCCCGGCCGATGTCTATGGCGCGCTGGCCGCGAACGTCGTCAAGGATGGCGCGCTGGTGGCCAACACCGCGGCCAAATGGAACGAAGTCAACCCGGCGCTGCCCGAGCAGGACATTCTGGCGCTGATCCCGGGCACCAAGCACGGCACGCGCGAAGTGTTCGACGTCAAGGTGATCGAGGCCGGCTGCAAGTCCACCGGCGCGCTGGATCTGTTCCTGGCCACCGCCGAAGGCGCGGATGACAAGGAAAAGCAAAAGAACGCCAAGGCCAAGTGCCTTGACCTGCGCACCGATGGCAAATCGGTGGATATCGACGGCGACTATACCGAGACGCTGGCCCGTCTGGACGCCGACAAGAAAGCCGTGGGCGTGTTCGGCCTGTCGTTCTATCAGAACAACACCGACAAGCTGAAGGTCGCCACCATCGACGGCATCGTGCCCTCGACCGAGACCATCGCCAGCGGTGATTACCCGGTGTCGCGTCCGCTCTACTTCTACGTCAAGAAGGCGCATATCGGCGTGATCCCCGGCCTGAAGGAATATGTCGAGTTCTTCGTGTCGGACGAAATGGCCGGGCCCGAAGGCCCGCTGGCCGAATATGGTCTGGTCTCCGACCCGGAGCTGGCCAAGACGCAGGCTGATGTCGCTGCAGAAACCCCGATGGGTCCGCTGGAATAAGCATGCAACGGGCGGGGTCCATGCGGGCCCCGCCTTTCCTTTTTCGCTGCTGACAAAGGCCCGTCCATGTCTGTCATCCTGATCCTTGCTCTGGTCGGTGCGCTTGCGCTAGCGGCCTTTGTGCTGGCCCGGCAAAGAGCCCTGGCCTCGGCCGGGGGCAATCCCCGTGCCTTGCATTCGCTGCCGCATTACTACGGCTGGAACGGTGCGCTTTGGGTGCTGCTGCCTGCGCTTGGCGGGCTGGTGCTGTGGCTGATCGTTCAGCCGATGGTGGTTGAACACCGCATTTCCGCCCGGCTTCCGGCCGAGCTGGTTTCCGATGCCGCCGCCCGTGCGCTGACCATGGCGGATGTGCGCCGCGTGGCGGGGGGCCTCGATGTCGCCGTGGCGGCGGGCAAGCTGACGGAAAGTGCCGCTGAAAGCCTGCAGGCCGACGCGGGCAATGTCCGGGCGCTTTTGGCCGAGGTGGGCGTGGCCCTGGGGTCCGATGTGTCGCCCGCCGTGCTGACCGCCGCGCAGGACTATCGCGCGTTGACGGGCTGGGGTGCCGCGATGCGCAGCGTTCTGGTTCTGGCGCTTGCGGTTGCCGGGCTGTTCTGGGGCGTGTCGCGCGCGCACAAGGAGTTCCGCGCCCGTCATTCGGTCGAGGCCGTGGTGAAGGGACTTCTGGTGGCCGCCTCCTCCATCGCCATTCTGACCACCGTCGGGATCGTCTGGTCGATGGTGGCCGAGACCTTTGATTTCTTTGCCAAATACCCGATGCGGGATTTCTTCTTCTCGCTCACCTGGTCGCCCAACTTCAAGGGCAACTCGGATCTTGGGATGCTGCCGCTCTTGTGGGGCACGCTTTATGTCACCGTGGTGGCGCTGATCGTCTGCGTGCCGGTGGGGCTGTTTACCGCGATCTATCTGGCCGAATACGCCTCAAAGGCGACCCGGTCCTGGGTCAAGCCGCTGATCGAGGTGATCGCCGGCATCCCGACCGTGGTCTTTGGCATCTTCGCGCTGGTCACCGTGGGCCCCGTGCTGCGCGACTGGTTCGCCGTGCCGATGGGCCTTGGCGATTCCGGCTCGTCGGTGATGACGGCGGGGCTGGTGATCGGCATCCTGAACATTCCGTTCATCTCGTCGCTTTCTGACGACATCATCAACGCCGTGCCGCAATCCTTGCGCGATGGCAGCCTGGGTCTCGGCGCAACCAAATCGGAAACCGTGCGGCAGGTGATCCTGCCCGCCGCGCTGCCCGGCATCATGGGCGCGGTGCTGATGGCTGCCAGCCGGGCGATCGGGGAAACCATGGTCGTGGTCATGGGGGCGGGGGCCGCGGCGCAACTGTCGTTGAACCCCTTCGACGCCATGACCACCATGACCGTCAAGATCGTGGGCCAGCTGACCGGCGACACCGACTTTGCCTCGCCCGAAACGCTGGTGGCCTTCGCGCTTGGCATGACATTGTTCGTCATCACGCTGGGGCTGAATGTCTTTGCCCTCTACATCGTCCGCAAATACCGGGAGCAATACGAATGACCGCCGACAGCACAACGCCCGCGCAGTCGATCTATGTCGCCAGCCCCGGCATGAAGCGCCGCAACGCCACCGAGGCCCGCTTTCGCGCCTATGGGCTGATCGCCGTCATCCTGTCGCTGACGATGCTGGCGATCATGCTGGTGACGATCTTCCGCGATGGCAGCTCGTCCTTCTTTCAGGCCCGCCTCAGCTATACGGCAGAGCTGACGGAAAAGGTGCTGGACCCCAGGGGCAACCGCAACCGTGACGAGATGGCCAAGGTCACGACCGTGGGCTATGCCAAGGTTCTGGCGGCCGGTCTGATCGCGGAACTGGACCGCCGCAACATCGACCGGGGCGGGCTTTCCGACAAGGAAGTGGTCGCGCTGATCTCGAAGGACGCCGCGGGTGGCCTGCGGGCCAAGGTTCTGGCCGATCCGGCGCTGGTGGGCCGCACGATCGATGTCAGCGTCTTTGCCTCGGGCCGGGTGGACGGGTTCCTCAAGGGCCGCGTCACGATGGAAAGCGCGAAACTGGACAGCAATATCTCGCCCGAGCA
>JALQYS010000335.1 GCA_023254015.1 Paracoccaceae bacterium | reverse complement strand
GGGTTTCAGGTCTCAGTTATCGTCTTCGTCTTCGTCGTCATCGCCATGCGGCAGGTTGAAGAAGCTGTCGGCATCGGAATAATCCGCCGGGGCCTCTTCACGCTCCACCTCGGTAAAGGCCTCAAGGCCCGACAGCGCGTCCGACATCTTGGGTTCGGTCGCCATGCCCAGCGACTGCTCGGTCGACACCAGCTTGCGCCGTTCGTCGTCAGTCATGACCGTGCCTTCGGCGGCCTTCTTGCGGGCGGCGACCTGAACGGCGGCGTCCAGTTCCGACTGCTTGCACAGGCCCAGCGCGACCGGGTCGATCGGCTGGATGTTGTTGATGTTCCAGTGCGTCCGCTCGCGGATCGCCTGAATGGTGGGCTTGGTCGTGCCCACAAGCTTGCCCACCGCGCCATCGGACAGTTCGGGATGGAACTTGACAAGCCACAGGATGGCCGCCGGCCGGTCCTGCCGCTTGGACAGCGGGGTATAACGCGGGCCGCGGCGCTTTTCCTCGCCCACGGCGGCGGCGTTGAACTTCAGCTTCAGCTTGTAAAGCGGGTCCTTCTCGCCCCGGGTGATCTCGATCTGGTCAAGCTGGTTGTTGGCCACCGGATCAAACCCCTTGACCCCGGTCGCCACATCGCCATCGGCGATCCCCTGCACTTCCAACTCGTGCAGGCCGCAGAAATCGGCAACCTGCTTGAAGGTCAGCGTCGTGTTGTCAACGAGCCAGACCGCCGTGGCCTTTGCCATCAAGGGCTTTGACATCGCATTCGTCCTTTCCGCATTTGGCCCCGCCGCAAAGGGGCCGTGGGACTTTACAAATCTCTTCCGAGCCGGGAAAACGGCTGCGGCGCTGGTCCGCGATCTTCTCGTTTTCGGGGAAGTCAGGGCTGCATATAGGCGGTTTTTCGAGTGAGGAAAAGGGAAAATGCGTAAACTGCTTTTGGCAACCGCCCTTGTCCTGTCATCGCCCGCCCATGCCGAGGGCGAACGTGCCGGCGATTTCGACTATTACGTTCTGGCGCTGTCATGGTCTGCCAACTGGTGCGCCGAGGAAGGCGATGAGCGCAACGACCCGCAATGCGAGGCCGGGCGCGGTGTGGCATGGGTGGTCCATGGGCTGTGGCCGCAGCACGAAACGGGTTGGCCCAGCTATTGCCGCACCGTTGAACGCGATCCCTCACGCGGCGAAACCGCTGCCATGGCCGATGTGTTCGGCGGGGCGGGGCAGGCCTTTTACCAGTGGAAAAAGCACGGCCGCTGCGCCGGTCTTTCGGCGGCCGATTACTATGACACCGCCCGCCGCGCGTTTGGCAGCATCACCCTGCCCCCGGTGTTCAAGGCGCTGCGCAAGGATGTCAGGCTGCCCGCCTCGGTCGTCGAAGAGGCGTTCCTCGAGGCCAATCCGGGCATGACGCGCGACCAGATCACCATCACCTGCAGCGATGGCCGCATCCAGGAGGCGCGGATCTGCCTGACACGCGATCTTGCGCCCCGCCGCTGTGGCGATGACATCATCCGGGACTGCCGGATGAATGACGCGGTGATGGAGGCCGTGCGCTGACAGGGGAAGCGGCCCGTCACTTGTATTCGATCAGCCCCTTGCGCCGCCCGCGCAGGCGCGACAGGTAATAGCCCAAGGCCCCCCGCGCCTCGGCAAACTTGCCCAGGAGGCTGAAGACGGCCCAAGTTAGCCCCTCCCGCCGCGCAAGTCGCGCCAGTTGCGCAGGATAGGCCAGCACCAGCAGCCAGCCCACCGGATGCGCCAGCCCAAGGCCAAGGATCAGAACCGGCAGCCCCGCGCCCCAGATCAAAGCCCGCCGCGTCTCGCCCCCCCAATGGCCGAACCCATGCCGCGCTGCGCCCTCGGCAAAGGCGTGGCCGGCGCGGACCGACCGCCTCCACCATTGCGAAAACCGCGTCAGCGCGGCGTCATGCAGCGTCATTTCAGCATCGATGCGCCAGACCTCGCCCCCCCTTGCGCGCAGCCGCAGGCACAGATCGGGCTCTTCGCCGGCGATCAGCGTCGGGTCATAGCCCCCCACCGCCTGAACGGCGGCAAAGCGCATCAGGGCGTCGCCCCCGCAGGCCAGTGCCCGCCCCACCGGCGTATCCCATTCCCGATCGGCCAGCGCAATATAGACCGAAGCCCCTGGAAACCGCTCGCGCCGCCGGCCACAGACAACCACCGCAGCGGGATGGGCGGCAAATGCGGCCAGAGCCGCGGTCAGCCAATCCGGCTGCAGCTCGCAGTCGCCATCCACGAATTGCACGAACTCGGGCGGGTCGGCCGCCAGCCACGCAATCCCGGCGTTGCGCGCCCGGGCGGCCGTAAAGGGCAAGGCCATGTCCAACGCCACCACCTCGGCCCCCGCCGCCTGCGCCGCCGCGACAGAGCCATCGGTCGAACCGCTGTCGACATAGACCAGCCGCCGCACCCGCCCCGACAGAGAGGCGAGACAGGCCACCAGCCTTGCCCCCTCATTACGGCCGATCACCACCGCATCCACTGCGCCAAGAACCGCCATTGCGCCACTTTCAACACTGCCTGTTCCCGGCTTTGCCACGTTTGCCACAGCTTCGCCACACTTTGCTTTTTCCGGCCATATCTGTTAAATCGACGTGGCTGGGCGGGGGCCCGGGCGATTCCTTCCAGGTTGTGCGCAGAACGCGGCAGAGCTGTGGCAGGGGCCAATCGGGCATCACGTCCGCTGCAAGGCGGGTAAACATGACGTCGGCACGGGCCATTCAGCCCGGCTGAAGATGGAGCCGGGCCCGGAATGTCCAGACACGATATATTGATGCAGCGCCCCGATTGGCGCGCAAATATGGAGTTTTCGGCCATGTCTGGCGACAAGACCGAGGGGCGTCAGATCGCGCGGGGCGGGGTTGCCTCGCTGTTTCGGCCGGGCCGCACCGTCGCCCCGCCTCCCATCACCCTTGACCTTGTGAAGGGGCGCGAGATCTTTACCGCCCCGCTGTCGCCGATGCTTGTGAACCCGACCAAGGTCTGGGACTCACTGTCGCCGGTGCAGCCCGATCCTGCAAAATTGGCCGGAAACAATCTGTTTCCGCTTCCGTCCAACCAGCCCGCCTCCATCGCCATCGACCAGTTGCGGTCGAAACTCCTGCATGGTCTGGCGCAACAGGGCTGGCGGCGCATTGCCGTCACCTCGCCCACCCATGGCTGCGGCAAGAGCTTTGTCGCCACCAATCTGGCGCTTTCGCTGGCCCGTCGGCCCGGCAGCCGCACTGCGCTGCTTGACCTTGACCTGCGCGCACCGCGTCTGGCCGACCTTCTGGGCGTGTCCGATGCGCCGGACCTTGGCGATTTCCTGTCTGGCACGCAGCCGCTGGAATCGGTGTTCCGGCGGCTGGGCAGAACATTGGCGCTGGGGCTGAACGGCGCGCGGGTGGATCTGGCCGCCGAAACCCTGCACGATCCAGACACGCCCCTTGCCCTCGCCGCCATGCTGGAACAGCTTGACCCCGAGGTCGTCCTTTACGATCTGCCGCCCGCCCTTGGGACGGACGACATGCTGGCGCTGGCCTCGTCGGTCGATGCCGTGCTTCTGGTCGTCGACGGCACGAAAACCACCCCCGACGAGGTGCGTGCCTGCGAACGCATGTTCGATGGGCGCGTGCCGCTCTTGGGGGTTGTTCTGAACCGGGCGCAAGACCGCGCAGCCCGCCGCCACACCTATGGCAAGGCCTGACCCATGGGGCAGATTCAGTCCTTTGACGAATTGCTGAATTTCCTGTGGCGCCGCCGCTGGCTGATCCTTGTGGTCACGGTCCTTGGCGCGCTGGCGGCTGCCCTTTACGCAAAGTCGCGTCCCGACATCTATGAGACCGCCGCCGTCATTCAGGTCCAAAGTGCCGCCGTGCAGGGCACCGAGGGGCAGCGGTCCTCGGCAGCCTCGGTCCGGCTGCAAGCGATCGAGCAGCGCCTGACCACGCGAGAAAACCTGGCCGCGATGATCGAACGCCACGGTCTTTATGCCGATCTGCCCCTGTCGCTGGACAAGAAGATCGACCTGCTGCGCGCCGCCGTCAGCTTTCAGGCGGTCGACTCAGCCGCCGGGCAAACCTTTGGCGAACCGCGGGCGATCTCAGCCATCCTGATCTTTGCCCGCATGGGCGAGGCCGAACTTGCCGCACGCGTCGCGAATGATTTTGCCCAAGGCATCCTTGATCAGTCGGCCCAGGGTCAGCGCGACCGCGCCGATCTGAACGTCACCTTCTTTCGTGAAGAGGTCGCCCGTCTTGGTGCCGAAATCACCCGGGTAGAGGCAGAGATGGCCGCCTTCAAGAACGCCAACGCAGGCTTCCTGCCCGAGCTGCGCGATGCCCTGCGCGATGAAATGGTCAGCCTTGACGCCGACCTGCGCCGTCAGGAGCAGGACCGCGTCGCGCTTGAAGGGGAGGCCGCGCGGATCAATGCCCGCCAGACCCTGCGCGAAACCGACCGCCGCGCGCTGGAGGATATCGCCGCGCAGGTTGGCGTCGTGCAGGCCCAGATTGCGGCGATTGCCGGGCGCAAGGCCGAAATCCAGGCCGAACTAGCCCAATCGCCCGAGGTCGAGCGGGTTCTGGCCGGGTTCGAGCGCGATCTGCAGCAGTTGCGCAGCCAATATGATGCGGCCACGACCCGCATGGCCGAGGCCGAACTTGAGGCCCGCCTTGCCGCGCTGCAACAGGCCGAACGCTTTACCTTGCTGGAACGCGCCATCGTGCCCGAAGGCGCGATGGGGGGATCGAACCGCAAGATCGCCATCGCCGGGGCCATCGCCAGCCTTGTCGCCGGATTGGCCATCGCCTTTGCCCTTGACCTGATGTTTCCGGTCGTGCGCACCGCGGCACAGATGGAGCGGCAGCTTGACATCCGGCCGGTGGTCAGCATCCCCGAAGTCCTGCCGGCCCGGAAGACCCACCCGGGCAAGGGCCTTATGAAACTTCTGGACGATCCGTCAAAGCCCCTGCTGGGTCTGCCGCGCTACGCGGTCCTGGCGGGTGCGGCGACGCTGGTTCTGCTGACGGCCGCCGCGCTGGTCTGACACCGCGCAGCGCCCCAAAGTTCCAGCCCTCCCCACAAAGCCAAAGGCCCGCGCAACCGCAGGCCTTTCAGGTTCTTCGCCCCGGGTGCGGCCCTCAGCACCCCGTGCCGCGCAGCATTACGCCCACGGTGCTGAGCAGGATCTTCAGGTCGTTGGCCAAAGACAGCGTCTCTTCATAGGTGGCATCGTAATCGGCACGCGCCTCGAAGGTGGTGCGATTGCGCCCCGCCGTCTGCCAAAGACCCGTGCATCCGGGGCGCAACAGGTAATAGGCCACCCCCGGATAGATCACCTGCTGGCTCAGCATGATGGGACGCGGACCAACAAGGCTCATCTCGCCCTTGAACACGTTCCAAAGCTGCGGCAGCTCATCCAGAGAGGTCTGGCGCAAGATCTTGCCAAAACGCGTGATGCGCGGATCCTCGCGCAGCTTTTGCGTCAGATCCCATTCCAGCCGCGCCTCAGGATGGGCGGCCAGATATTCCTCCATCCGCTCATCGGCATCGCAGACCATGCTGCGCAGCTTCCACATCCGGAAACGCTTGCCGTCCTTGCCGACCCGCATCTGGCTGTAGAAGGGCTTGCCGCCATCCCGGGCAACGGCCACGGCAAGAACGGCAACCACAGGCACCACCACCGGCGCGGCCAGCATGATCGCCGTGACGTCAAGCGCACGCTTGAGGAAATTGCGGTAGACGCCGCGCCGCCGGGGCAGCGCGCGGGCGGCCTGCACATTGGGATCGCCCGTCAGGGCAAGGCCGGCATTCAACTCGGGAAACGTCATGGTCATTGTGTGTCACCCAGCGACAATGCAAGGCAGGCTCTGACCGAAAGACATGTCGGCGCCCAAAAATTGGCACCAAACGGCAGAGAAACCGGTTTCGTGATGATGACTTTGCAGCATATTTTGCGCTCTGAAACTGCGCCCCCAACTCTGTATTTTACAGGAAGCGGCAGCCGTGTGGCGAGCAGAGACTTCACAATCTCGCCATATTTGAGCCGAATTTACCCTGAATACCTCCGCAGACTCGACTTATTCTTGCCACATTGCCAGTCGATGCAATCAGGGGTGGAAAACGACATTCCCTCCCTCTCAACGGGCGCGAATCGTCAGGTGGCAGCACAGCCAAGAGGGGCGTGGCAACGCCATAAGCGCGATTGTTCAGCGTCTTGCCGCAATTCCGCCGTGTCCGTCCGCGCCCGCCATCAGCGCCCGAACCGAGGTGACAAAGGCCGTCATGGCAAGCATGCCGCCGATCTGATAGGCAAGAAAGGTCTGGATCAGGCCTTGGCCCTGCGTCATGGCGCAGACCAAGCCGGCAAATCCCCCAAGGACCGATGACACCACTATTCCCGCGAGCATTGAGACTCCAGGTTGCCTGATGCAATCTTGCACGAATTGGAAACAATTCCAGAAAAAAATCAGGATCGACGCAAAAATATGAAACCGGGTCAATTCCCGTCCTCCGGCGAGCGGATCAGGAAAACAGGATGGCGCGATTCACCCAGACAATCAGCCCGGCCAGCGCCAGGGCCAGGGTGAAAAACCCAAGATCGTGGCGCAGGTCCCAGGCCCGGTGCTTGTGGGCAAGGTGGGCGATGGCCGGATGCAGGACGGTCAAGGCCAGCCCCTGTGCCGCCAGCGCGCCCCACAGGCCTGCCGCCTCGATCCCGATCAGGAAGGCCGCTGTCTGCACCCCCGCCTTGAGGGCCATGAGCAGAAAATAGGACCGCGAGTTCCCCGCCGCCAGCGCCGACTGGTCATAGGTCATGCCGATCACGGCCGGCATCTGCACCATGGCCATCACCACCACGACCAGCCCGGCCTCCTGATAGCGCGGATCATATAGCAACCCCACCAAAGGCATGCCCACCACGCCCAGCGCCCCGAGCATCAGCAGCGTACCCCCCGACAGCGCCAGACGCAGCCGCTGCATCTTGCGGGCGTTTTCCGCGCTCGTGGCCGGGTGATGGTCACGATACAAGGGGATCAGGATGCGTCCGGTGACCGCCCCGGCCAGAAGGATCGGAAACGAGGCCAGAAACCAGCCGATGTTGTAAATTCCCAATTCGGCCTTGGTCAGATAGGCGCCAAAAATCGCCTTGTCACCCTGCGACAGCAGAAAACCGCAAGCCGTGGACAGGAAGATCCATTTGCCGAACCGGATCAGCTCATGCCCGGCGGCGGCATCCCAAGACAAGCGGTTGCGCCGCCCCGGCAACCACAGGTGCATCACCACCAGCTTGGCCAGCGCGCCGATGATCGCCCCGATCACCAGCGCCCAGACCGACCGCAGCACAAAGGCCAGGCAGATCATCGACAGGATGCCGACCGCTTGCGCGGCAAGATCCAGAAGCGTGACCCGTCCCAGCAGAAGGTGCCGGTTGGCCGTGTCGATCCGCGTCGGATTGAAACCCGCGATCAGCAGGGTCAAACCGGCGGCGGGCAAAAGCTGCACCAGTTCGGGTGCGGCATAAAGCTGCGCCATCGGCCAGCTCAGGGCGCAGGTCAGCAGCCACAGCGCCAGGCCGCGCAGCACGGCAAAGGTAAAGGCCGTGTCCAGAAACGCCGGCTCGTCGCCCCGCGGATTCTGGCTGATCGCCGGGCCGATCCCCATGTCGGAAAACATCGCCAGCCCCACCAGCACCACCGACACCAGCGCCATCAGGCCGAACGCCTCGGGGAACAGAAGCCGGGTCAGGATCAGGTTCGACACCAGACGCAGGGCCTGCGTCACGGCATAGGAACCCGCCGTCAGCATCGAGCCGGTCAGGGCGCGCTGGAACAGGCTTTTCTGGGGGGCAACCGCAGTCATGCGGTCATAGCTAGCCTGCCTTGCGGGCATTGCGAAGGCGGGAAAATGGCCGTGCAGGCTTGGCTTGGCCCCGAAAAGCCCTGAAAGATCAACAAACGTTAGGACAATAGCCATACTCTTGCCGCAACTTGCGCGTATCGCTGCCGAAAAGCCCCGGGGGCCCCGTGAAACTCGCCTATCTCGTCAACACCTATCCGCGCGCCTCGCACACCTTCATCCGGCGCGAAATTCAGGCGCTGGAGCGGATTGCCATTCCGGTTCACCGGTTTGCCATGCGCTCGGACCGCGCGGCACTGATCGACGCCGGTGACATTGCCGAGGATTTCCGCACCGAACATGTGCTTGAGATGGGGGCGTTTCGCCTCTTGTCGACCGCCTTGCTGTGGCTGGTCACCCACCCGGCCGCAACTCTTGTCGCCCTGGCCAGCGCCTTTGCCTGCGGCGCGCGGGGGGCGGGCGGGCCTTCGGGCACCGGCGGGCGTCTGCGCCACCTGATCTATCTGGTCGAAGCCGCCTATATCGCGCGACGCTGCCACGATCTGGGCATCGGCCATCTGCATGCCCATTTCGGCACAAACTCGGCCACGGTTGCCCTGCTGGCCCATGCCCTTGGCGGGCCGCGCTACAGTTTCACCGTGCACGGCCCCGAAGAGTTCGACGCGCCACACGCCCTGTCCCTGCGCCAGAAGATCGAGGGGGCGGCCTTTGTCGTGGCCATTTCCTCGTTCGGGCGCAGCCAGCTTTGCCGCTGGGTCGCACCGGCGCATTGGGACAAGATCAAGGTCGTCCATTGCGGGATCGAGCCTGACCGCTTTCCCCAGCCGATGCCGCTGCCACCGGGCGGGCCACATCTGGTGGCGGTGGGGCGCCTTGCCCCGCAAAAGGGCTTTGGCATCCTGATCGAGGCCATGGCGCTTGCCGCCCCCGCGCTGCCCGACCTGCATCTCACGCTGGTGGGCGATGGGGAATTGCAAGGTCAGATCAAGGGCATGACCGACAAGTTCGGCCTGGGGCCACGCATCACGCTGACCGGCTGGCAGGATGAAGAGGGGGTGCGCCGCGCGCTGGATGCCGCGCAGGCGCTGATCCTGCCCTCTTTTGCCGAGGGGCTGCCGATGGTGCTGATGGAGGCGATGGCCAACGGCCGCCCGGTGATCGCGACGGCCATCGCCGGCGTGCCGGAACTGGTCAATCGCGATTGCGGCTGGGTCGTGCCGGCGGGGGATGCCATGGCGCTGGCCACCGCGATCCACGCCTTGGCGCAGATGCCGGCAGACCGGCTGGCCGAGATGGGCCGGGCCGCGCGCCAGACCGTGTTTGACCGGCACGACATCGACCAGCTGGCCAGCGCCCTTGCCCGCCATTTCCACGAGGCGCAGGGATGAGCGATTTCGTCATCGCCTGTGCCAGCCATTCCCCGGCCCTGCTGTCGGCCAACCTTGGCCGCTCGCCCCTGCTGGCACGGATCCCGCTGCATGTCGAAGCCGATGCGCCCTCGGCGGCGGTTGCCTATAACCGCGCGCTTGCGGCCACAACAGCGCCGATCGTGGTCTTTGCCCATCACGACGTTTATCTTCCGCCCGGATGGGACAGCCTTCTTGCCGCCCGTCTGGCCGAACTGCCCGATGACTGGGCGGTGTTCGGCAGTTTTGGCGTCGGTCTGGATGGCGCGCATATCGGGCCAGTCTGGTCCTCATCCCTGGGCATGATCGTGGGTCGGGTGCCCATGGCGCCTGCCCCGGTGCAGGCGTTTGACGAATTGCTCATCGTCCTGCGCCGCGATGCGGGGCTGTGCTTTGACGAGGCCCTTCCGGGCTGGCACATGTATGGCACCGACATCGCGCAGACCGCCCGCGCGGCCGGCCGGGGGGCCTATGCCGGGGCATTGCCCTGCATCCACAATGACCGCTACCATGACGCGCTTGGCCCCGATTTTGATGCGGCCTACCGCTTTATCCAACGCAAATGGGCCACCGCCCTGCCCCTGCGCACGCCAATCACCAAGATCAGCCGTTCTGGCCTGCACCTTCTGCGCGACCGCTGGCGCAACCGCCGGTCGGCCCCTGTGCGCGAAGGCATGGCTTTGGGCACCGATCACCCGGTCCAGGCCTTGGCCGCGCGGTGCGGCTGGTCACATCTTGGCCCGTAAGGACCGATGGCAAGGCAGCGCCAGCCCTGCATGACCGGGCGCGCAATGCGGCTTCCCCCCTTCAAATCCGCCCCCGTCCGGCGCATATAGGGGGCAAGCGCATTTCCGATGAGGACAGACATGTTCGGCACCCCCGACACCCAAGCGACCGCCGGCCTGATCAAGGACGGCTCGGAACAGACCTTCATGCAGGATGTGATCGAACCTTCGGCGACGGTTCCGGTCATCGTCGACTTCTGGGCACCCTGGTGTGGCCCCTGCAAGACGCTTGGCCCCGCGCTTGAGGCGGCAGTGACGGCCGCCAAGGGCGCGGTGCGGATGGTCAAGATCAACGTCGACCAGAACCAGATGCTGGCCGGCCAGCTGCGCATCCAGTCGATCCCCACGGTCTATGCCTTCTTCAAGGGCCAGCCGGTTGACGGCTTTCAGGGCGCAATCCCGGGGTCCGAGATCAAGAAATTCATCGAGGGCCTGGCCAAGCTGTCCGGTGGCAGCGCCGATGGCGGGTTGGCCGATGCCTTGGCCGCCGCCGAAGAGATGCTGGCCGAAGGGGCTGCGGCCGATGCCGCCGAAACCTTCGCCGCGATCCTGGAGGAAGAGCCGGGCAACGCCGCCGCCTATGGCGGCCTGATCCGGGCGCATCTGGCCCTGGGCGAGATTGACAAGGCCGAGGCGCTGCTCAGCGCCGCCCCCGCCGAAATTGCCAAGTCCAAAGAGGTCGAGGCCGCCCGCGCCCAGATCGAACTGGCCCGTCAGGCCGCCAAGGCCGGCCCGGTGGACGAGTTGCGCGCCGTTCTGGCGAAAGACCCTTCCAACCGTCAGGCGATGTTCGATCTGGCAACGGCGCTGCATGCCTCGGGCGATGTCGAGGGGGCGGTGAACACGCTGCTGGATCTGTTCAAGCTGGATCGTGAGTGGAACGATGGCGCGGCCAAGGCCCAGCTTTTCACCATTTTCGAGGCGATGAAGCCGCAAGACCCCATCGTTCTGGCGGGCCGCCGCCGCCTGTCGTCGATGATCTTCGCCTAAGGCAGTCGCCCTTGCCCCTGTGGGCAAGGGCCGCCGCCTGACCGGGGGGCCGCGAATGTCATGTGACCGGCCTTTGCCAAAGCCCGCGCGCGCCCTACATCTGAGGCATGACCATATCCATCGACCTGCCTGAAATTCTTCCGCTGTTTCCGCTGCCCGGCGCGCTCTTGCTGCCCCGGGCCCGGTTGCCGCTGCACATCTTCGAGCCGCGCTATCTGGCGATGCTGGAGGATTGTCTGAAAACGCCGGGCCGGCTGATCGGCATGATCCAGCCCCGTCAGGGCCCAGGCGGCGAGAAGCTGCTTTCGGCCATCGGCTGCGCGGGCCGCGTGACGGCCTTTTCCGAAACCGAGGATGGGCGGTATATGATAACCCTCTCGGGGATCAGCCGGTTCCGCCTGCGCGACGAGGTGCAGGGCGGGTTTACCCCCTATCGCCGCGCGGTGGTGGATTGGGCGGCCTTCGCCCGCGACACCGGCCCGACCGAAGAGGATCCGGGCCTTGACCGTCCGGCGCTGCTGTCGCTTCTGGCGCGCTATTTCACCCATCAGAAACTGGGCACCGACTGGGGCAGCCTGAAAGAGGCCGAACCGGAACTGCTGATCAACGCGCTGTCCATGCTGTTGCCCTTCCCCCCCGAGGACAAGCAGGCCCTGCTTGAGGCGCCCTCGCTGGCGACCCGGCGCGAGACGCTGGTCACGCTGCTGGAATTCGCGCTGCGCTCGGGCAACGGCGACGAGGTGCTGCAATGACCGATCCCGAAACCGACCGCCGCATGCTCGAGGCTCTGGTTTGTCCCGTGACACATGCCGTGCTGACCTATGACGCCGAGGCGGACGAGCTGATTTCAAAGGCCGCCCATCTGGCCTTTCCGATCCGCGACGGCATCCCGATCATGCTGGTCAGCGAGGCCCGGAAGATCGATTGAGGCGGCTCAGGCAAGCGCGCGTTCCGCCGCACTGCCCAGACGCAGCAAGTGATCTTCGCGCAGGGGCGCGGCCATCAGGCTGATCCCGCAGGAGGGCTGCGCCGTCGGCAGGGTCAGCGCGCACAGCCCCATCAGATTGCCGATGCGGGTGTTGCGCAGCGACAGAAGGTTTTCGCTGACATAATAGGCATCGTCCGACATGAGCCGCGCCGCGTCGGGCGGCAGGATGGGCGAGGTGGGTACCAGCACCGCATCATAGCCCGCCATCGCCTCGGCCCAAAGCCGGCGGATCACCCCCAGTCGCCGCCAGGCCGCAACGTAATCGGCGGCCTTGAAGGCGGCACCCGCCCGGAAACGTTCAAGAATCCGGGGGAACATCTTGTCCGGCGCGGTTTCAATGGTGGGCCCCCAGATGCCATAGGCCTCGGCGGTGAACAGGATGGAGGTCAGCCCCATCGCCTCGGTCAGATCGGGAAAGCGTCCGTGTTCGATCCGCGCGCCCGCCCGTGACAGGCGCTGCAGCGCATCGGCAAAGCCGCGGCCAGGGCGTTCGCGCAGATCGTCCAGCGCCACGGTTTCCATCACCAGCAGGCGCGCGCCCGACAGGCTTGCCCCCTCCAGATCGGGTGCCTTGCGGTTTTCCATCGCAGCCAGCAGATGCGCGCAATCCTCGACCGAATGGGCCAGCGGCCCCACCGTGTCAAAGGTCTCGCACAGGGGAACAACCCCGGTCAGCGGCAGCCGTCCTGCCGTGGTTTTCAGCCCGACCAGATCATTCCATGCCGCCGGAATACGCACCGACCCGCCCGTATCCGACCCGATGGCGGCAGGCGCCAGCCCATAGGCCACCGAGGCCGCGGCACCCGAAGATGACCCGCCCGACACCGCCTTTTCATCGTTGATACAAGGGCTTGTCGCCGTGACCGGGTTCAGGCCCAGACCGGAAAACGCCAGTTCCGACATGTGGGTCTTGCCAAGGCAGATCAATCCCTCGCCCGTGGCCGCGCGCAGAACGGCGGCGTCCGCCTCGGGCACGCGGCCCTTCAGCAATGCCGAGCCCGCCTCGGTTGACACACCGGCCGTGTCGAACAGGTCTTTCCAGCTGACCGGAACCCCGTCCAGCAGCCCCTTGCGCGATCCGGCCTTGGCGCGGCTGGCGGCGCCCATCGCCTCGCCCCGGGCGCGGACCGGCGTCGCGCGGGCATAGATACGCTCTGAAAGGGGATGGCTTTCCACCCTGTCCAGAAAGAACTCGGTCAACTCCACCGGGTTGATCGTGCCCTTGCCAATGGCGCGGCCCAGATCTGACGCGGTCATGTTGGTCCAGGTTTTCGACATCGGGGTCCCTCCGGTTTGACCTCAGGCTAGCGGCAAGGCGGCGCATGGACAATCCCGCCCCGGACACCATATTTGCAGCATGGAACATGATGCCGACATTCTGATCGTGGGCGGCGGGCTGAATGGCCCGGCCCTGGGGCTGGCTTTGGCGCAGGCAGGCCTGCGGGTGGCCGTGATCGACGCGCGTCCCGCGCCTGCCCGTGCCGAAGCGGGCTTTGATGGCCGCGCTTATGCGCTGGCCATCGCCTCGAAACGGCTGTTGTCGGCCATCGGCGTCTGGCCGGGGCTTGAGGGCAAGGTCCAGCCCATCCTGAAGATCAAGGCCAGCGACGGCCGCCCCGGCGAGGCGCCCTGCCCGTTCTTCCTGACCTTCGACGCGGCCGAACTGGAAGAAGGCCCGATGGGGTTCATGGTCGAGGACCGCCATCTTTACGCGGCCTTCCTTGACGCCATGCGCCAAAGCCCGAACCTGACGCTTCTTTCGGGCGAAACGGTTCAGGCGCAAGAGATTACCCCCCAAGGCGTGGCGGTGACGCTGGCCTCGGGCAAGACCCTGCGCGGGCGGGTTCTGGTGGGCTGCGATGGCCGCACCTCGGGCGTGGCGCAGCGGGCGGGCATCCGGCGGCAGGGCTGGGGCTATGGCCAGACCGCGCTTGTCACCGCCGTCCGGCATGAGCGTGACCATCAGGGAACGGCGCATCAGTATTTCATGCCCTCGGGCCCGCTGGCCATCTTGCCTTTGCCCGGCGGGCACCATTCCTCCATCGTCTGGAGTGAAACCGACGCGGCCGCAGCCGCCATTCAGGCGCTGGATGATGCCAGCTATCTGGCGGCCTTGCGCCCGCGCTTTGGCGATTTCCTGGGCGAAATCTCCCTTGCCGGGGCGCGGTTCACCTATCCGCTGAACCTGACGCTGGCCGAAACCTTTGTGAAACCCCGCCTTGCGCTGGTGGGCGATGCCGCCCACGGGGTGCACCCCATCGCCGGGCAGGGTCTGAACCTTGGGTTCCGCGATGTGGGCGCGCTGGCCGAGGTGCTGATCCTTGCCGCCCGGCGGGGCGAGGACATCGGCGCTATCGATGTGCTGGAACGCTATGAGCGCTGGCGGCGGTTCGACAGCACCACGCTGGCCCTTGGCATGGACAGCGTCAATCGCCTGTTTTCCAACGACAATCCACTCTTGCGGGCTGCCCGCGATCTGGGGCTTGGCGCGGTGAATGCCCTGCCCGGCCTGCGGCGCGGCTTCATGCGGCAGGCGGCCGGCTTGACCGGCGAGGTGCCAAGGCTGCTGACCGGCAAGGCGATTTGAGGGCGCAAATCCCCGTCGGGGCCGCGCCCCTGACCGCTGCCGTCGCAATTGCCGGGCGAAAAAGCCACAACCTCTGCCCCCAAGCCCATCTTCCCCAAGGGTTTTTCTGGACCTGACCGCCGCGCTTGTCTAATCTTTGCCAAAACGGGGCGAGACGACCCCGGCAAAGAGGCATCACATGGCGTTTCCTGAGCGGTTCTCGAACCTGCCGGATTATGCGTTTCCGCGCCTGCGGAAACTTCTTGATTCGCACGCCCCCGGCGGCGACCCCATCGCCATGACCATTGGCGAGCCGCGCCACCCCATGCCCGATTTCGTCGGCCCCATTCTGGCCGCGAACCTGTCTGGCTTTGGCGTCTACCCTTCGAACGACGGCACGCCCGAACTTCTGTCGGCCATCACCGGCTGGATCAAACGCCGCTATGGCGCCGATCTGGCGGCAGATCAGGTGATGGTGCTGAACGGCACGCGCGAAGGGCTGTATAACGCCCTGATCGCCACCTGCCCCGAGACAAAGAACGGCGCGCAGCCCGCGGTGCTGATGCCGAACCCGTTTTATCAGGTCTATGCCGTGGCCGCGCTGACCGTGGGGGCGGAACCGATTTACGTTCCCGCGACCGCCGCCACCGGCTTTCTGCCCGATTACGCCAGCCTGCCGGCCGAGGTTCTGAACCGCGTGACGGTGGCTTATATCTGCTCGCCCGCGAACCCTCAGGGTGCCGTGGCAAGCCGCGAATACTGGAAAACCCTGCTGGCCCTGGCCGAAAAGCATGATTTCCTGATCTTTGCCGACGAATGCTATGCCGAGATCTGGCGCGACAGCCCGCCCCCCGGCGCGCTGGAAGTGGCGGCAGAGGTGGGGGCCAACCCCGAGCGGGTGTTCTCGTTCCACTCGCTGTCGAAACGGTCGAACCTGCCGGGCCTGCGGTCGGGCTTTGTGGCGGGCGGGCGCGAGGGGATTGCCCGGATGCGCAAGCTGCGCAGCTTTGCCGGCGCCCCGCTGCCCCTGCCGATCCAGCGCGTCAGCGAGGCCGCCTGGACGGATGAGGCCCATGTCGCGGCAAACCGCGCGCTTTATCAGGACAAGTTCCGCGCGGCGGATCAGATCTTCAGCGGCC
>JALQYS010000262.1 GCA_023254015.1 Paracoccaceae bacterium | reverse complement strand
CGACTGACGTCATGTAGGGTGGGCAATATTGCCCATCCTACCTCGAAAGGCCCCGGCAACCGGGGCCTTTTGCATTTCCGCCACAGCCTGCCTGCATACCCCTGCATGCCGCGTTTTCTGTGGCAATCCGCGCCCCGAGGGCGCAAATCGCGGAAAATCCCCGCAGGACATCGAAGATTTCCATGATCCCAGACCATCCTCAGCGCTTTGCCACCGTGAACGAGCTGCATGCCCGGCCGTTTCCGCTGCTGCAGGCCCCCTGCACGGTTGCCTATTTGGCGATCAAGGAGCCGGTCGATGCGGCAAACCGTGACCGGCAGGCCGACCGGGATCATCTGCTGGCGCTTCTGGACCGGCACGGCACGGGCCATCCCCAACCCGAGGCCACCCATTTCGCCGCCGAGATCGGCCGGTCCAGCCTGAAATGGGAAAGCCATACCGAGTTCGTCACCTATTCCGCCTTCACGCCCGGCGTTTCCGCCCGGCCCTATGACCCGATGGAGGCCGACGTCCTTCCCGCCGACTGGCTCGCGCGGGCCCCGGGCAAGCGGCTTACATCTGTTCTGATGCGGGTCGAGGTGATGCCCGAGGACGAGGCGGCGATGCTGGCCCGCCTTGATGCGTGGTTTGTCGCCGAAAGTCTGGCCGTGGCGCGGGTGGTCGATGGGGCCGCCGTTGTGGCGGGCGATTTCCGGATCGATCCTGCAGGCCACATGCGCTTTGCCATCTTTGTCCGTCCCGGAACCGGCGCCCGCCGCGTCGGGCGCATCGTGCAGCGCCTGTGCGAGATCGAGACCTATCGGGCCATGTCGATGCTGGGGCTGATGCGGTCACGCCAGCTGACGAGCCAGCTCAATGCGCTGGACCCGCGTCTTGCCGCGCTGGTGGGGGCGCTGGACGAGGCGGAACCCTCGCCCGAGGCGGCGCTGCACAGCCTTCTGGCGATTTCGGCCGAGCTGGAAAGTCTGGCCGTCAAGTTCACCTTCCGCTTTGGCGCGACCTTGGCCTATGAGGCGATCCTGAACCAGCGGGTGCAGGTCTTGCGTGAAGAGCGGGTAGCGGGCCGGCAGACCTTTGGCGAATTCATGATGCGCCGCTATGATCCGGCGATGCGCACGGTGAAATCGGCCGAGAAGCGGCTGAAGGAAATGGCCGAACGGGCCGAGCGCGCGGCCGAGCTGTTGCGCACGCGGGTGGATGTGGAGCGCAGCGCGCAGAACCAGAAGCTTCTGGAAAGCATGGATCGCCGCGCCGATCTGGCCTTGCGGTTGCAGCACACGGTCGAGGGGCTGTCGGTGGTCGCGATCAGCTATTATGCCGTCAGCTTGGCAGGCTATCTGGCCTATCCCTTGGCCAAGGCGGCAGGTTGGGGCAAGGAGGCGCTGACCGCGGCCTTGGTGCTGCCGGTGATGGCGGCGGTCTGGCTGATGGTGCGGCGCATCCGCAAGTCGGTTCACTGAACCGATTTCTTCCAAGAAATCGGGCCGGACAATTGCAATTTTCCGGAGCGGAGTTTTGTAAAACTCCGCCCCTTACCGCCCGCGCGCCTTAGGGTCCAGCGCGTCGCGCAGCCCATCGCCGATGTAATTCACGCTGAGCACTGTCAGAGAGATGGCGAGCCCCGGCCAGATCACCCGCTCGGGGTAAAGCTGCATGTATTGCAGGCCGTCGAACAACAGGCGCCCCCAGGTGGGGAAGTCGGGCGGAAAGCCAAGGCCAAGGAAGGACAGGACGCTTTCCGTGATGATCGCCTCGGCAATCCCCAAGGTCGCGGCGACCATCACCGGCGAGATGACATTGGGCAGGATATGCCGCAGGATCACGCGGCGGGGCGGGGCCCCGATCGACCGCGCAGCCAGCACATATTCGCGCTCTTTCAACGCCAGCACCTCGCCGCGCACGATGCGGGCGGCGTGCATCCAGCTGGTCATGCCGATGGCAAAGACGATCAGGACGAAGGCGCCCATCTCGGGGCCTACCACCTTGGCGATGCGGTCGCGGAAGAGCATCACCATCACCAGCAGAAGCGGGATCAGCGGCAGGGCAAGGAACATGTCGGTCAGCCGCATCAGCGGGCCGTCCAGCCGCTTGAAATAGCCCGCAAGAATGCCGATGAAAGTGCCGACGAAGATCGCGATCATCATCGCGATGAAGCCCACCGCCAGCGAGACGCGGCCCGCCGACATCATCCGGTCAAGAATGTCACGGCCGATCTGGTCGGTGCCCATGGGATGGGCCAGTGACGGCGGCTTGTTCTTGTTCAGGATCTGCTGGGTGGTCGTCAGCGTGGGCAGCTCCCAGACCAACGGGCCGATCAGCACGAAAGCCACCAGAAGGCTGAGGACCGCAAGCCCGAAGACCGCGCCCTTGTGACGGCGGAACTGGCGCCAGACGGCGGCCAGCTGGCTTTCGGGTTTGTCGAGGGAAACGTCAGTCATAGCGGATCCTCGGATCAAGCAGGCCGTAAAGCACGTCGGCAATCAGGTTGAAGGTCACGATCAGGATCGCGAAGATGAAGGCCAGCGTCTGCACCATGGGCAGGTCATTGCCATGGATCGCGCCGATCAGGGCAGCACCGATGCCGCTGACGCCAAAGAGGTTTTCGGTGATGATCGCCCCACCAAAGATCGAGGGGATCCCGAGCGCGATGATGGTGACCACCGGGATCATCGAATTGCGCAGCACGTGTTTCAGCACCACCGTCCGCTCGCTCATCCCTTTGGCGCGGGCGGTGCGGACATAGTCCTGCTTCATATTGTCCAGCATGGACGAGCGCATGTAGCGGCTGATGGCGGCGGCATTTGCAAGGCCCAGAACCATCACCGGCATCGCCATCTGGCGCAGCTGCTTCACAAAGCTTTCCCAGTCCGTCACCTCGAGCGTGGTGTCGTATTTGGTCGGAAACCAGCCCAGCCAGACGCCAAAGACGATGATGAAGACGGTGCCGGTAAAGAAGGTGGGCACCGAAAAGCCGATCATGGCGAACATGGTGCCGAACTGATCGAACAGCGAATATTGCCGGTAGGCCGAATAGATGCCGATCGGCAGGGCGATCAGGACGCCCACCAGATAGGCGGTCCCGATCACGGTCAGGGTTTGCGGCAGGCGCTCGGCGATCAGCGGGAAGACCGGGCTGCGGCTCTGATAGCTGATGATGCGCTGCATGCCTTCGGCGTAACTGGTGCCGAAGAGGGCATCGATGCCGTTCAGCGGTTCGACCCAGAAGAACTGCTTCAGCCACAAGAGGTAACGGATATGCACAGGCTCGTTCACCCCCAGCGCCTGCAGGATCTTCTCGCGCACCTCGGGCGGCACGGTCAGCGGGATTTCCGAGGCCGGAGAGCCGGGCGCAAGATCGACCAGCAGGAAGATGACAAGACTGATGAGCAAAAGCGTCGGGATGGCCAGCAAGAGCCGTCGCAGCGTGTAGGTCAGCATCGGGGGGCGCCTTTGGGGGTAGGATGGGCAGGATTGCCCATCCTACGGGTTCTGTCCCTCGGGTAGGATGGGCAATGCTGCCCATCCTGCCGAAGGTCGGATCACTTGATGCGGAACCAGTCCTGGGCGTTCCACATCTCGGTGTCCCAGGTGTTCAGCACCACGCCGCCCAGCGTGACCGAAGCGGCCGACAGACGGCCGCGGTCAACCAGCGGCACGACAACCATGCTGTCCTTGGTCAGCATGTCGTTCATCTTCTTGGCCAGTTCGGCGCGCTTGCCCATTTCGGCGGTTGCCGACATTTCCTTGACCAAAGCGTCATAGGCCGGGTCGCAGAAGCGGTTGATGTTCTCGCCCTGCCACTGGTTCTCCGGGCCGGGGATCTTGTCGCACATGTATTGCGCCAGATAGGGCTCGGGGTCGGTGCCGTCGAAGTTGTTGGCATACATCTCGACGTCGGCGTAGAACTTCTGGAAGGTGTCGGGCGAGCCCGCATCGCCGCCGAAGAACACCGAGGAGTCGATGTTCTTCAGCTCGACGCCCACGCCGATCTCTTCCCACCAGCCCTTGACCAGCGCCTGGAAGTCCTGACGGACCGGGTTGGTCGAGGTCTGATAGAGAAGCTGCAGCTTCGCGCCATCCTTTTCGCGGATGCCATCGGCGCCCACGACCCAACCGGCCTCATCGAGAAGTTTCTTTGCGCCTTCAAGGTCCTGGGTCAGGCAACCGGTGTTGTCCGAGGCGAACATCTCGGGTGCGGGCACCAGATTGCAGGTCGGCCGTCCGGCCTGGCCATAGCCCACGTCGACCAGAACCTGACGGTCGATGGCCATCGACAGGGCGGTGCGCACCTTGATGTCGGACAGGATCGGGTGGGGGTGCTTTGTGGTGGAACGCTCACCCTCGGGCAGGTCGGCCGATGGGTTGGTCATGTTCATCTCGATGCGTTCGACCAGCGTGCCGAAGCCGTTCAGAAACACGCCCTTGCCGCCCGACGACATGGCCGCCTGCAGTTCGGGGTTGATCTGGGTGTTCCAGGCATAGTCGAACTCGCCGGTTTCCATCACGGCGCGGGCTGCGGCCTGCGCGTCGCCGCCGCCCTTGACGGTCATGGTGGCGAAGGCCGGCTTGGCCGGGTCGCGGTAGTTCGGGTTGGCTTCCAGCGAAACGGTGTCGTTGGTCTTGAATTCCTTGACGACGAAGGGGCCGGTGCCGATCGGCATGAAGTTCTGATCGGTGCAGGTCGAGGCTGCGGCGCCAAGGCAGTTGGCAAATTGCTTGGCCTGCAGGACGGGCGAGGTGCCACCGACAAAGGCCATGTAGGGGTTGGGCTTGGGCGCGGCGAACTTGACCACGATCGTCAGATCGTCCGGGGTTTCGATGGCGGTCACGCCTTCATAGCGTGCAGCCTGGGCGCAGCCGCCCTCGGGGTGGGTGCAGTATTCCCAGGTGAACTTGGCGTCGGCTGAGGTGACGGGCGTGCCATCCGACCACAGAAGGCCCGGCTTCAGTTTCCAGGTGATCGAGGTCAGGTCAGCGGCAACGCCACCGTTTTCCACGGTCGGGACCGATTCCGCCAGACGGGCGATCACTTCGCCTTTTTCGTTGAAACCGGCCAGCCCTTCGAGCACCAGCGAGGCGGTTTCCACGTCCTTGGTGCCCGAGGACAGATAGGGGTTCAGCGTGGAGGGGGCCTGCCAATACAGGACATTGACATGGCCATCCGCGCCGCGTTCGGCAAAGGCGGCGGGGGCGAAGGCAAATGCGCAGGCCGCGCCCAGAAGGGCGGTTTTCAGTTTCATGAGCTTGCTCCTTGTTGAATGTATTGTTGGTTTTGCTCGGGAACCTCGGTCGCGCCGGTTGATCCGGCGGCATAGAGATGACAGGCGACAAATCGGCCGGGCTGAACCTCAGCCAGATCGGGGCGCGTGGTGCGGCAGATGTCCATGACCTTGGGGCAGCGGGTGCAGAAGGTGCAGCCCCGGGGCGGATTGGCGGGCGAAGGCACATCGCCTTTCAGGATGATCCGCGCGCGCCGGGCGCGGTTCGGATCGGGCTCGTTGACGGCGGACAGCAGTGCCTCGGCATAGGGGTGCAGCGGCTTTTCATAAAGCGCGTCGCGCGGAGAAAGCTCAGCAATCCGGCCCAGATACATCACCGCCACCCGGTCGGCGATGTGGCGCACCATCGACAGGTCATGGCTGATGAAGAGATAGGTCAGGCCCAGCCTGTCCTGCAGATCCTCGAGCAGGTTCACCACCTGCGCCTGGATCGACACGTCCAGCGCGGCGATGGGTTCGTCGCAGAC
>JALQYS010000209.1 GCA_023254015.1 Paracoccaceae bacterium | reverse complement strand
GATCTATGAGACGGTGCGCATCCTGTCGCGCGAATTGCCGCAGGAGACCACGCTGATCGGCTTTGCCGGCGCGCCCTGGACGGTGGCGACCTACATGATCGCCGGGCGCGGCACCAAGGATCAGGGGCCGGCCCATGCGTTGAAGGCGGCCGACCGGGCGGCCTTTGCTGCGCTGATCGATGTGATCACCGAGGCGACCATCGACTACCTGTCCGAACAGGTGAAGGCCGGGGCCGAGGTGGTCAAGCTGTTCGACAGCTGGGCGGGCAGCCTGAAGGGACAGGATTTCGTCGATTTCGCGGTGAAACCGGCCGCGCGGATCATTGCGGAACTCAAGGCGCGTCATCCGGGCCTGCCGGTCATCGCCTTCCCGCGTGAGGCGGGGTCGGGCTATATCGGGTTCGCCAAGGCGACGGGTGCCGATTGTGTGGCCATCGACAATTCGGTGTCGCCGGAATGGGTGGCCGAGAATGTCCAGAAAGACGGCTGCGTGCAGGGCAATCTGGCACCCGAGCACATGGTGACGGGCGGGCAGGCGCTGATCGATGCCACGCGTCGCGTGGTCGATGCCTTCCGCGGCGGGCCGCATATCTTCAACCTGGGCCATGGCATCACCCCCGACGCCAACCCCGACAACGTGGCCCTGATGATCGAGACGGTCCGCAAGAGCTGACGGCAGCCGCCTCGCCGATTTCTTTGCAGAAATCGGGCCGGAATTTTTGAAAATTCCGGCGCGGTTGATGCGTTACGCGCCTGCGCCCCGGCGGTGTGCCGCAGTGGGCCGTCACAGACTGACCAGCACCTGCGCCGCGTGTCGGCGCAGTGCCCGCGTCAGGGCGGCGGTCGCGGGGGCGGTCAGCCGCGCGAATTGCCAGTAAAGCGCCACGTCCAGCGGGGCCTCGGGCGACAGGTCCACCAACCGCCCGGAGGCCAGATGCCCCGCCACCAGAGGCTCGGGGTTCATTCCCCAGCCCAAGCCCGACAGACAGGCATCGACAAACCCTTGGGACGAGGCCAGCCTGTGCGTCGGATAGGCCAGTCGCCGCCCCCCGCCCGCAAGGCGCTGCACCCATTGGTCCTGCAAGCGGTCCTTGTCGGAAAATGTCAGGGCCGGCGCACGGGTCAGGGCGGTGGCCGTCACCCCGTCGGGCATCCAGCGCGCCAGATAGGCAGGCGAGGCGGTGGCCCGATACCGCAGGGCCCCCAGCGGCACGCCGTCGCAGCCCTGGGGCGGGCGTGGATGCGCGGTGATGGCCCCCTGCACCTCGCCGCGTTTCAGCCAGTCCTGACTGACGTCCTGATCGTCGATCACCAGATCGAAGAGAAACCCCTCGACCTCCGCCAGCGCCGGAATCACCCAGGTGGCCAGACTGTCGGCGTTCACGGCAATCCGCAGGGTGGCAGGGGCAGGCGACAGGCGCGGCAGGTCAGCGGCCAGGGCCTGTTCCAGAAGCACCACCTCGTCATGGTGGCGGATCATGCGCAGGCCGGCAGGGGTGGCCACGCAGGGGCTGCCGCGCCGGATCAGCAGCGTGCCGGCCTGATCCTCCAGCGCCTTGATGCGCTGCGAGATGGCTGAGGGTGTCACATGCAGATCGGCCGCGGCCAGATCGAAGGAGCCGCGGCGGTGGACGGCGGCCAGCGCGGCCATCTGGGCAGGATCAAGCATTAGCGCGGCTAATCCAGTTGAAGAAGTCTTAACTCGTCTAATCCCACGCCGCCTGTTAGCCAAGCCGGAATGGAGGTGCCCATGGCCGGAATTTCAGATCTGTCGCTACTTCTGGCTGGAATGGAGCCGGTGCTGCATCCCGTGCCCTATGGCTATGCTGTTGCCGCATCGCCCGTGGCCGGCACCTTTGCCACCGTGGCCGAGGATGAGGGGCTGACCGTCATCGCCCCTGCGGATGCCCTTCAGGCGGCGGGACTGGAGGCCGGGCCGCCTTGGGCGCGCATTTCGCTGACGGTTCACTCTGACCTTGCCGCCGTCGGCCTGACCGCCGCCTTTGCCCGCGCGCTGGCCGATCATGAGATCAGCGCCAATGTGGTGGCGGGGTTCCACCATGACCACATCTTTGTGCCATGGGACCGGCGAGAGGCCGCCCTGGCTGCCTTGAAAGGCCTTTGCCATGTTTGAAACCGCCGTTCAGGGCTGGCTGGTGTCGATCAGCCTCATTCTTGCCATCGGGGCGCAGAATGCCTTTGTCCTGCGGCAGGGCCTGCGGGGCGAGCATGTGCTGGCGGTGGTGGCGGTCTGCGCGCTGTCGGATGCGGTGCTGATTGCCGCCGGTGTGGCGGGGTTTGGCGCGGCGTCCAAGGCGCTGCCCTGGCTGGGCGATGCGATGCGCTGGGGGGGCGTGGTCTTTCTGCTGGCCTATGGCGCCTTGCGGTTCAAGGCGGCGCTGAAGGGGGGCGAGGCGCTGGCGCCCGGCGAAGGGCAGGGTGCCCCTTTGGGCAAGGTGCTGGCGACCTGCCTGATCCTGACCTGGGCCAACCCGCATGTCTATCTGGATACAGTTGCGCTCTTGGGGTCGATCTCGGCGCAATATGCCCCGCGGGAGGTGGCCTTTGGCATCGGCGCGGCGGCGGGCAGTCTGACCTTCTTTTCGGCGCTGGGCTTTGGCGCCCGGGCGCTGGCACCGCTTTTCGCCAATCCCAAGGCCTGGGTCGTGCTGGAGGTCGTTGTCGGCCTGACCATGTGGGCGATTGCGGCGGGTCTTGCCTTTGGCGGTTGAAAAGGCCTAGGCCTGCGTCATGACTGACCGCAAAACCTTCGCACGGCCTCTCGAGGGGATGGCCTGGATGCTGGCCTCGGGGCTTTCCTTCGTGGGGGTCAACACCATTGTCCGGGCGCTGGGCACCGACCTGCCGGTTGCCCAATCTGCCTTCATCCGCTTTGCCTTTGGCGTGGTCTTTCTGCTGCCGGTTCTGCCCGGGCTGATCCGTGGCGGACTGCCCGCAGCCGCCATCGGGCTAAGCCTCGGGCGCGGCGTGGTGCATGTGGTTGCGGTGCTGTTCTGGTTCTATGCCATGGCCCGCATCCCGATGGCCCATGTCACCGCCATCGGCTATCTGAACCCGGTCATCCTGATGATCGTCGGCGCGGTTTTCCTTGGCGAGACGATGAGTCTGCGGCGCGCGATTGCCATCGTGCTTGCCCTGTGCGGCACGTTGATCGTGCTGCGCCCTGGGGTTGAGCCGATCCAGCCCGGTCATCTCGCCCAGATGGGGGCGGCCGTCAGTTTTGCGGGCAGTTATCTGTTCGCCAAGCGGTTGTCGGCGCTGGTTCCGGCCTCGGTCGTGGTGGCGCTGTTGTCGCTGACGGTGACACTGGGGCTTTTGCCCCTTGCGCTGTGGGTCTGGGTGCCGGTGACGCTGGTGCAGCTGGCGGGGCTTGCGGTGGTGGCACTTCTGGCGACCGTCGGGCATTACCTGATGACGCGCGCCTTCCGCGTAGCGCCCTTGACGGTGACGCAGCCGGTGACCTTCCTCAGCCTGGTCTGGGCCTCGGTGATGGGCAGCCTGGTCTTTGGCGAGGCGGTGGACCCATGGGTGCTTTTGGGCGGCGGGCTGATCATCGGGGCGATCTTTTGGGTGACCTGGTCGGAACGATCAACCCTGCCGCCAACGGCCCCGGAGGCCTGAGGGCGCGGCCCGCAGCCGGCGTTTGACTTGCCTTCTTTCGCTGCATAGACAGGAAGAAAAGACAAGACATTGAGGCGTGGCAGATGAAGATTGCGATGATTGGCACCGGATATGTTGGCCTTGTCTCCGGGGTCTGCTTTTCCGATTTCGGCCACGAGGTTGTGTGCGTCGACAAGGACCCCGCCAAGATCGAGCGGTTGCGCGCGGGCGAGGTGCCGATCTTCGAGCCGGGGCTCGACGATCTGATGGCCAAGAACGTCGCGGCCGGGCGGCTGTCGTTCACCCTAGATCTGGCCGAGGCGGTGGCGGGGGCGGATGCCGTGTTCATCGCCGTGGGCACGCCCACCCGGCGCGGCGACGGCCATGCCGATCTGAGCTATGTGATGGCTGCGGCCGCGGAAATCGGCCGGGCGCTGACCGGCTATGCGGTCATCGTCACCAAATCCACCGTTCCGGTAGGCACCAACCGAAAGGTGGCCGAGGCCGTGCGGGCGGCCAATCCGGATGCCCAGTTCGATGTGGCCTCGAACCCCGAATTCCTGCGCGAGGGGGCAGCGATTGATGACTTCATGCGGCCTGACCGTGTGGTGGTCGGCGTCGAGTCGAAAAAGGCCCGCAAGGTAATGGGCGACATCTATCGCCCGTTGTTCCTGCGCGATTTCCCGATCGTCTATACCGGGCTGGAAAGTGCGGAGATGATCAAATACGCGGCCAACGCCTTTCTGGCCACCAAGATCACCTTCATCAACGAGATTGCCGCGCTGTGCGAGCGGGTGGGCGCGGATGTCAAGGACGTGGCGAAGGGCATGGGCATGGACGGGCGTATCGGCAACAAGTTCCTGCATGCGGGTCCCGGCTATGGCGGGTCGTGTTTTCCGAAAGATACCAAGGCCTTGGCGCGAATCGGGCAAGAGCATGCCGTGCCGATGCAGATCACCGAGACGGTCATCAAGGTGAATGAGGAGATCAAGCGCCGGATGATCGGCAAGATCGAGGATCTGTGCGACGGCGTCTTGAACGGCAAGACGATTGCCATACTGGGTGTGACCTTCAAGCCCAACACCGACGACATGCGCGATGCGCCCAGCCTTACGATCGTGCCCGCGCTTGTGGGCGCTGGGGCACGGGTCAAGGTGGTAGATCCGCAGGGCCGACACGAGGGCGAGGCGCTGCTGCCGGGCGTGAAATGGGTGGAAAACCCCTATCAGGCCGCCCATGGCGCGCATCTGGTGGTGATCCTGACCGAATGGAACGAATTCCGCGCGCTGGATCTGGAAAAGCTGGTCAAGAAGATGGAAGTCCCGCGCATGGCTGACCTGCGCAACGTCTACTCCGAGGAAGAGGCGAAAGAGGCCGGGTTTCAGGCCTATGTGGGGATCGGCCGCTAGGCAGCGGAATTCGCACGAATTCCGGTTGCGATTTTCGTGCGAAAATCGGCCCTTGGCCCGGTCGGCGGGCGGGTTTGCAGGCGGACCGCTTGCGCCAGCCTGTCGTCGCGCATGGCTATGGGACCCTGCCGCCGGGCTACAGCAGGTCGAACCGGGTTGACCCCAAAAGCGCGAAAAGGTCGGTCAACCCCTCGGCATCCACGAGGGTGAAAAGCGTGGTTCCCGTGGGGCTGTGGATCACCTGCGCCTCGGCGCGGTCGGGCGCGCCAAGGCCGGGCAGGGTGTCGATCCGCACCGCAAGATCGCTGCGCGTCAGCCCGTCAAGGGCCAGAACCAGAGTGTCGCCCTGCGCGGGGCGGTAATCCAGCACCACATCGCCCGCCTCGTCCAGACGGTTCAGCACAAAGCTGTCGGCCCCGGCCCCGCCCTGCAGGGTGTCGCGGCCAAGGCCGCCCGCCAGCCGGTTGGGCCCGGCGTTGCCGCGCAAGACGTCGTCATGGGACGACCCGATCAGCCCCTCGATCGAAAAGAGGCGGTCGCCGGCCGCCTCTCCCCGGTTCAGTTCGGGCCGTGCCAGATCGACCACGACGGCAGCCGTCGCGCCCTGGTAGCTGGCGTGATCGAAACCCTGCCCGCCAAACAGTTGGTCCGCGCCGCTGCGCCCTTCCAGCAGATCGGCTCCTCTGCCGCCCAAAAGCGTATTGGCCTGCCCGTCGCCGGCAAGGGTGTCGGCGCGGGCCGTTCCTTCGATGATCTCGATTCCGCTGATCCGGTCACCCATGGCGGCGCCCCGGTTGTCGTCGGGTTGCAGCAGATCGACCCGGACCGCGCGGGCATGGCCGGCATAGCTGAGCCGGTCGCGCCCGGCCCCGCCGTCAATCAGATCGGCCCCCGCCCCACCCTGCAGGATATCGTCGCCCTCATCGCCCAGAAGCGTGTCCTTCCCGGCGCGCCCGACCAGCCGGTCATTGCCCGCCCGGCCCAGCAGCAGGTTGCCACCCCGATTGCCCCAGAGTTGGTCATCCTGCGCCGAGCCGGCCAGATTTTCGACCGAGCGATAGGTGTCTCCCGTCGCCTCGCCCCGGTTGCGGGCGGGCCGCCCCAGGTCGGCCCAGATGCTGCCCGCCGCGCCGGCATGGTCGGCCATGTCGCGGCCCGCGCCGCCTGCCAGCCTGTCGGCCCCGGCGCCACCGAAAAGCACATCATCCCCGACCCCGCCGAACAGCCTGTCAGCCCCGGCGCGCCCCTCGATCCGGTCATCGCCTCCGGCCCCGTGGAAAACGTCGGCCCCGGCGGCCCCGGCCAGCGTATCGGCCCGCGACGACCCGGCGATTTCCTCGATCCCGTCCACCACATCGCCCGCCGCGTCACCGCTGGACAACGTGGGGGTTTCCAGATCAAGCCGGATGCCGCTGGTCGCGGCGGCGAAATCCAGCCGGTCCCAGCCCGCGCCACCGAAATAGAGATCGCTGCCGCCATGGGCGAAGAGCGTGTCATTTCCCGCCCCCCCGTCGAGGCTGTTGTCACCATGGTCGCCCGAAAGGCGGTCGCCCTGGCGGCTGCCGATCAGCCCCTCGATGCCGACAAGGGTATCGCCCTGGGCATCCCCCCCGCCATTCAGCGCCGGATCCATGAGATGGATGGTGACCCCCTGCGGCGACAGGCTATAATCGGCAAGGTCAAAGCCGGTTCCGCCCTCCAGCTGGTCGGCCCCGGCCCCGCCGCGCAGCGTGTCATTGCCCGCGCCGCCATAGATCTGGTCTGCGCCCGCGCTGCCCTCCAGCAGTTCGGGTGTTGCCGCGCCGGACACCACCCGATGCGGCTGGTGCCGAACCACCCAAAGCCCGGCAATCCCGGTGTTGCCGACCTTTCCGGGCAGCGCCAGAAGCCGGGCCTCGTCGCCCGAGGCCCAATGGCTGACCGGCACCCCCCCCAACCCCCAGCCCACCAGCGCCGCCGCGCCGCCCGTGCCGTTCCAGCCGCCCTGAAGCGCCCCCGACGTCCAGCCGACGCTGTCATAGCGCAGCACGATGTCAAAGCCCGCGTCGCCCTGATCGTAGAGCTGCAATTGAAAGGTGTTGGTCAGCCGGGCATCGCGGCGGTAAAAGCCCACCTCCTGCCAGGTGATCGTCACCACATCGCGCGCGGGGTCGACATCCACCCAGACCGGGCCGCTTTCCGCGCCCTCGCCGTCAAGGCGGGTGTCCACATCGGCGTGGAAGGCGGCGATGAAGGGCATGGGAATGGCCTCCAGCCCGTCGGCCACACCGGAGAAGGCCGCGCCAAAGCTGACAAGGCCATTGGTGCTGACGAAAAGCTGGTCTGCGGCATAGGTGGTGGACCCAAGGCGGATGCCGTCCTGGAATACCGCGCTGCCGTCGATCTGCAGGCTGCCGTCATCGGCCCGCGCCAGCATGGTTTCGCCAAAGCCGGCAGGCCCGCCCAAGCCGCCCATGGCGGTGCCGTCGCCGGTGACAGCTGTCATGTCATCCTCGCTGGTCCGTTCTTCGCCTCAGGGTGGGCCGGCCGAGTGAACCGGCCGTTAATCCGGCCTGCGTCGGCGGGCCTTCAATGCGCGGCATTTCATGCGAAGTTTTCCGAAAGGCCGTGATCGTGCCCCAAACCTGCCCGCCCTGCTGCCCGGGCTGCCCGACAGGGTGGCGGTCGTGGGGTTGTGTGTATGTCAGGGTGGTCAGGTGCGGGTGCTGTCAGTGGCTCGTCTTGGCGCCGAAGAATTCGGGGTCACGCATATCGCCGATGGCTTGGCGCTGGTGGAGGAGGGGGGCTATCTGCGGCTTCTCATGGCCACGCGCGGGGACAGCCGGCTTGTCTCTCTGGGGCTTGGCCCCGACACCACGATGCCCGCTCCGGATGATCCGGTGATCGGGGCCGCGGCGTCGGGAGACATCGCCGTGCAGGATCTGGTCGGGCCTGACCGGGCCTATGTCTTTGCCAGCCACGCCAACCTGATGCGCCATGCCCAGCTGGACAGCAGCGGCACCCCGGGGCTGACCAAGGGCTCCATCAGCGATCAGGGCTATCTTTTCGGGGTGACGGCGCTGGCCTTTCTTGAGCGTGGGGACACTGACCTTGCGGTGGTCGCGCAGCGCGGTCTGCCCGGCGCGCGGATCTTTTCGGTCAGCGAAAGCGGCGAGATCGCGCTTGTGTCGATCATCGCCGACAGCGCCAAGTCCTATCTGGCCGATGTCGCCGATCTGGCGGCGTTTGACCTTGGCGGCCGCAGCTTTCTGGCGGCGATTTCCGCCGCAGAGCATGGCGTCAGCCTGTTCGAGATCGATGCGGGGGGGCGGGCGGTGCTGGTTGATGCGCTGGGCGCGGCCGATGGGCTGCCGCTGGGCGGCCCGGCCGATCTGGCAACGGTGCGCCATGGCGGGACGCAATTCCTGCTGGTGGCCTCGTCGTTGAGCTCATCGGTGACGGTGCTGCGGGTCAACGAGATGGGGGTGATGTTCCCCGAGGACCACCTGATCGACGACCGGATGACGCGCTTTGCAGATGTGGCGGTGCTGGATGCCTTCGGCTATCGGGGGCGGGCCCTTGTGGTGGCGGCTGGCAGCGATGCGGGGCTGACGGTTCTGGAGCTTTTGCCCGACGGCCGGCTCTCGCCCATCTTGACCCATGCGCTGGAAACAGGGGCCGGGATTGCCACGGTCACGGGCATCGAGGTGGCGGTGATCGGGGCCAGGGCAGTGGTCTTTCTGGCCGATGCCACCGGCGAAACCCTGCACCGGGTGGAGATCGACCTGTCCGGCTTGGGCGATCTGGTTCCGTCCCGGGGCGGGGCGGCCGTTGGCACGGCGGCGGATGACCGGCTGATGGGCAGCGCCGAGGCCGAGACGCTGAGCGGCGGGGCGGGGGATGACCACCTGCACGATGGCGCAGGCGGCGATCTGATGCTGGGCGGTGCGGGGGCGGATGTCTTTGTGCTGGCGCGCGATGGCGCGGTTGACCGGATCGGCGATTTTCAGGACGGGGTGGATCTGATCGACCTGTCCGACTGGGGGCGGATCTACGGGGCGGCAGAGCTGACGATCACCCGCACCCTGAAGGGCGCCGAGATCGTCTACGGAACGGAAAGCCTGACGATCACCAAGATCAGCAATGGAGCGCTGGATCTGACGGATGCCGATTTCCTGTTCTGACGCCGACCGACACTCCTCGTCGGCTGCGCCGCTCGTCGTGGGGCCCGACGAGAAGCGGCACGCGCCCGAGGAGGGGCGGGTCTCTGGCCGCGCGGGCAAGTCGCAGGCTCGCATCCGCCCGCTTGCCCCCGGTCGCGCCCCCGACGTAGGCAGAACCATCTGGCGCAGAATCTGCCAAGGCTGCGCACGGCCGCGCTTGACAGACCTGCCGGTTCGCCCGATAAGCGCACATCCCGGAAAGGTGCGAATCTTTCCGGGCAATTTTCATTTCGTCCCGAAAGGGGCGCGCTGTCCGAGGCGGGGAAACCCGGGAACACCCGACAAGGGGGGCCACAGGGCGCGGTTGACACAGAAGGGAAGACCCATGTTTGCGGTCATCAAGACCGGCGGAAAGCAGTACACGGTGCGGGCGGGTGACGTCCTGCGCGTGGAACTGATCGACGCTGTCGCTGGCGAAAAAGTCCAGTTCAACGAGATTCTGATGGTCGGCGGCGAGACCGTGACCGTTGGTGCCCCGGTTGTTGCCGGCGCGGCGGTTCAGGCCGACGTCATCGACAACATCAAGGGCGAAAAGACCATTCACTATGTGAAGCGTCGTCGTAAGCATTCGTCGCAGCGCACCAAAGGTCACCGTCAGAAGTGGACGCTCGTCCGCGTCTCGGACATCCTGGCGAATGGCGCGGATGCTTCGGGCGTCAAGGCTGCTGTCGGCACCGCCGACGCCCGCCGTGCCGCGCACGAAACCAAGTAAGAGGAGAACACCCCCATGGCACATAAAAAGGCAGGCGGCTCCTCACGCAACGGCCGCGATTCCGCGGGCCGTCGTCTGGGCGTCAAGCTGTTCGGTGGCCAGGCGGCCATTCCGGGCAACATCATCGTGCGTCAGCGCGGAACTGAATGGTTCCCGGGTGAGGGCGTCGGCATGGGCCGCGACCACACCATCTTTGCCACCGTCGAAGGCAAGGTGACGTTCAAGAAGGGCTTCAAAGGCCGCACTTTCATTTCGGTCCTCCCGGCGGCGGAGGCCGCTGAGTAAGCCGAAAGCCCATATCGGGATCGCATCCGGGGGATCGGCCGACAAGGCCGGTCCCCTTTCCATTTCGGGCCGGTCTTTCTTGCCTCGGGCAACCGGGGTCCACTTTGACACCGTCAGGAAAAAGGAAATGACTGTCACTGGTAAAGACTTGATCGATCTTTGTTTTCCGCAAGGGCCCGCCCTTGGGGTGGCGCTGGAGCATGTCCGGGCGCAGGGATTGCAGGGTGAGGCGCTGCGCGCCTATGTCGCCGCGAACCGGCCTGCGCCCTATCTGCCCTTGCAGGA
The DNA here is from genome assembly GCA_023254015.1 of Paracoccaceae bacterium. Lineage (GTDB taxonomy): Bacteria > Pseudomonadota > Alphaproteobacteria > Rhodobacterales > Rhodobacteraceae > Tabrizicola_A. The sequence continues at coordinate 2,490 of JALQYS010000209.1, read as the reverse complement.
CAATCCGCCCGCCTTCGCGCTGAACGTCGAAGCCGAGGATGAGACCGAGAGCGCCAATGTCGCTGCCGTGACGGCCACGATGGAGGCGGTGATGCGCACGCCCACGGTGCGAGCCGGGGCGGTGATGCCCGATGCCTGCCCGGCGGGGCCGTCGGGCACGATCCCGGTCGGGGGTGTGGTTGTGGCTGAAAACGCCATCCACCCCGGTTTCCATTCGGCCGACATCTGCTGTTCGGTCATGCTGACCGAATTCGCCGAGGCCGATCCGGCCGCAGTGCTGGATGCCGTCCATGCCGCCACCCATTTCGGGCCGGGCGGGCGGGCGAACGGGCGGCGCTATACGGTCTCGCTTGACCTTCTGGATGCGTTCCGGACCAACCGCTTTCTGAACGATGACAAGATATTGCGCGCGGCGGTCGAGCATATGGGCACGCAGGGCGACGGCAACCATTTTGCCTTTGTCGGGCGGTCTGCGGCCAAGGGCACGGTCTGTCTGGTCACGCACCACGGCTCTCGCGGGGCGGGGGCGGGGCTTTACGCGGCGGGGATGCGCGCGGCGGACAACTTCCGCAAGGACCTGTCCCCCGCCACCCATAAGGACAACGCCTGGATCCCGGCCGACAGCCCGGAAGGCGTGGCCTATTGGGAGGCGCTGCAACTGATCCGCCGCTGGACCAAGGCGAACCACGACGCCATTCATCAGGCGGTGACGCTGGCAACCGGGGCCAAGATGAAAGAGCGGTTCTGGAACGAACACAACTTCGTCTTCCGGCGAGGCGATCTGTTCTATCATGCCAAGGGGGCAACCCCTGTGGACAGCGATTTTCTGCCCGATACCTCGGGTGTGCAGATCGTGCCCCTGAACATGGCCGAACCCGTGCTCTTGATCCGGGGGCAGGCAACGGGCCGCAACCTTGGCTTTGCGCCGCATGGGGCGGGGCGCAACCTGTCGCGGTCTGCCCACAAGCGCGGCCTTGGGGCGCAGGACGAAAAAGCGGTGTTCGCGCGCGAAACCGCCGGGCTGGATGCGCGCTTCTGGTCGGGGCATATCGACTTGTCCGAACTGCCCTCGGCCTACAAGCCGGCGGCCACGGTCCGGTCGCAAATGCGTCGCTTTGATCTGGCAGACGTGGTGGACGAAATTCATCCTTTTGGCTGCATCATGGCCGGGGATTGGGAACGTGATGCGCCCTGGCGACTGAAAGCCGTCGCCAGGGCACGCGAAAGGGCAGCCCGTCCGGCGTGACGGGTTTTGACATCGATCCTGTCCCTTCCCACATGGAAGGGGCAGGGCATTGAAGCGCGGGATGATCCCGAGCGGCGTTCTGGAGGGCGTCATGAGTTTTGATCTGATTGAAGGCAAACCCGTTGACAGCATCAGCGCGGGCCGGTTCGTGCTGCGCCCGCTGAGGAAATCCGATGCCGGGCTTTGCCAGCTGTATGCGGGCGATGCACGCGTGGCACAGAGCACGCGGTCGATCCCGCATCCCTTGCCGCCCGGCGCGACCGAGGCCTTCATCGCCCGGGCCATGTCGGGCGAGACGCGCGGCACGATCTGGGCCATCGACGGGTCGGCCAGCGGGTTGTCGGAATTGCTGGGCGTCATCAGCCTGAAACCCATGGAGCCGGGCCGCAGTGGCCTGGGGCAATCCGAAATCGGCTATTGGGTGGCGCCGCAGATGTGGAACACCGGCATCGCCTCGGAGGCGGTGCGCGGGCTGGTCGAGGCCAACCCGCTGCGCGACCGGACCTATTTTGCCGAGGTGTTTCAGGACAATCCCGGCTCGGCCCGGGTCCTGACCAATTGCGGGTTCGAGTATCTGGGCGATGCCGAGACCTTTTCGATCGCCCGCAATGCCCGGGTTCCGACCTGGACCTATATCCGCAAGCTGGCGTAAGCTGCGCTCATCGTTGCCCGTTCCGGGCCTCTTCGCGGGAAAGTCCTGCGGCGGGGTGACTGGGCGGGCAAGGCCCCCTGCGTTTTTGAAAGCCGCAAGGGCTGTGCAGCTTGTGCTTGAGCCTTGGGGATTTGTCCTCTATCGCCTGTGCCGGCGACCCTTCTGAAAGCGACCAAGATGAAATTCCTTGACCTTGCCAAAGTCTATATCCGTTCGGGCGGCGGCGGGGCTGGCTGCGTTTCGTTCCGGCGCGAAAAGTTCATCGAATTCGGCGGGCCCGATGGCGGGGATGGCGGCCATGGCGGCAGCGTCTGGGCCGAGGCGGTCGAAGGGCTGAACACGCTGATCGACTATCGCTATCAGCAGCATTTCTTTGCCAAGTCGGGCCAACCCGGCATGGGCAACCAGAAAACCGGCCGGTCGGGTGATGACATCGTGATGAAGGTGCCCTTGGGCACCGAGATCATCGACGAGGATGAAGAGACGGTGATCGCCGACCTGACCGAACCCGGGCAGCGGGTGCTTCTGGCCAAGGGCGGCAATGGCGGCTGGGGCAACCTGCAGTTCAAATCGGCCACCAACCGCGCGCCGA
>JALQYS010000180.1 GCA_023254015.1 Paracoccaceae bacterium | reverse complement strand
ATATTGTCAGTCTCGGAGATATCCACGTCCGGCAGCGCGTCCTGGCTGTTGCGCACGCGGCGGCGGAACGGGTGTTGCGCTTTACCCGCCACGGCTGTCTCCCGTCTGGCTGTCGGCCTTGGGCCGCGAATCGAGAATGCTGATGGTGCGGCGGGCGGGCCAGGGCGCGCGGGCCCGCGGGGGGGCGTCGGCGGCATTGGCGATGGCCGACAAAAGCCGGGGCTCGTCAAAGGGCTTGACCAGAAACTCATGCGCGCCGGCCCGCATGGCGGCCACAGCCTTATTCACGGAACTGTGGGCGGTCATCACGATCACCCGGGCTTCGGGCCGCAGCGACAGCATGTCCTGCATCAGGTCCAGCCCGTCGCGGTCGGGCAGCACCAGATCCAGCAGCACGATGTCAACGGCCGATGCGGCAAAGCGCGACAGGGCCTCGGCGGCGGTCGCCACGGCCTCGACCGGGTGGCCCGCGCCTTGCAGCATCGCGCGGTAGACCAGCTGCAGCGATGGCGTATCCTCGACCAGAAGGATCGGCGCCGGGCGGGAGGAGGGGGCCTTCATGGGCTGACAGACCTCGACGGGGCCGGTTGCGCGCGGGCAAAGCGGCGCACCCTGTCGACCAGCTGCGCCAGCGGCTGATCGAGACGCGCGGCCAGCGCGACCACCCGTTCGGCCGGATGCTGGCCCTGTGCCATCTGGTTCAGGTTCACGGCATCCCCATGCAGCGCGCTGTCGCCGGCGGTGCCCGCCAGGGCGATGATGACATGGCTATGACCCCGGATTGCCCCCAGATCGCCCGAGGCTGCCGCTGTGGCCAGCCCGGTGGCGGCATGGGTCAGATCCTCTTCCAGCCGCTGAAACAATTCGCGCGCCGCGACGGGGCCGGCAATCTGCTGCAGCCGGAGCAGCGCGTCATCGGCTCCCTGCCGCGCCAAAGCCCGCCGCTCTTGCGCCCGCAGCACGGCCCGGCCCAACTCCAGCGGGCAAAGCAGCGGTTTTGTCAGAACCACATCCGCCCCGGCCTCATGCAGGGCGGCAAGCTCGGGCGCGCCGATATGGCTGGTCAAGGCCAGCACCGGCAGGTCGGCAGCCCGGTCGGCCCGCGCGCGCAGCCAGCGCAGCACCTCGACCCCGGTCATGCCAGGCATCTCGACGTCAAGGATCACCACATCGGGCATGGGCGCTTGCGACAGCACCTGCAGGGCGGCATCGCCGCTGGCCACGGTGTCGACCGTGGCGCCAGCCTGTCGACCCAGCCCGGTGACAAGATCGCGCGCGGCCGCGCTGTCATCCGCCAGCAAAAGCCGCAACCCGCCCAGATTAGGCACTGGCGGCAGGGCGGGCCTTTGCCCGGCAGCCAAGGCCGTTGTCTGCAGCGGCAAACACAGGCTGACGACGGCACCTCCCCCGTCCTTGTTGCGGGCCTGACATTGCCCGCCCATCGCCGTGACCAGCCGCTTGACCGATTGCAGCCCCAACCCGCCGCCCTGAGGCCGCGCCTCGGGCGGCAGGGCGAAATCGCGTTCCAGCATGGGCAGATACCGGGCCGGAAAGCCCGGGCCGTCATCTTCGACCGAAAACAGCAGCAGATCGCCGCTGGCCACTACAGAGACCCGGATCGCGCCGGGGGGCGTGTGGCGCAAGGCATTGCCGATCAGATTGGCCAGAACCCGCTCCAGCGCCGTGCGGTCAAGCCGCAGGGTGTCGGGCAGCTCGGGCCCCGCGATCAGCTCAAGGTGGTGGCCGGTTTCGGCCGCCAGCCCCTGCCATCGCTGCCGCAAGGCGGTCAGGAAGGCCCGGCTGTCGATGTCATCGAACAGGGATCTTTCGGCCTCCGCCTGCCCAAGGCAGACCAGGACCGAGTGATCGATCAGCCGGGCCAGGGACTCGGCCGAGGCCTGACAATGCGCCATGACGGCGTGAAGCTCGGCCGGCACGTCCTGACGGGTCAAAAGCGCAAGCCCCGCGCGCATGTCACCCAAAGCCGCGCGCAGATCATGGCCCAGAAGGGCCAGATCCTCGCCGCGTTCCACCTCGCCCGAGGGGCCTTGCCTCATGCCCGCACTCCCGCGTCCGGCCGGATCAGGGCCACGGCGCAAAGGTCAGTCCGGGCTGACCGGATCGGGCCAGACAAGGCCCGGCGGGGGCTGGTTCGCAGAAGGTTCATGGCGCGGCAGGTTACGCCATGCCGCGCCTTTGTCCAGACCGGCCTTTGCCCGTCGGTTACTTCCCGCCGGCCAGCCCCAGCGATTTCAAGGCCGCCGTGATTTCGTCAAGGATTGCCGGATCGTCGATCGTGGCGGGCATCTTCCACTCCTGCCCGTCGGCGATTTTCACCATGGTGCCGCGCAGGATCTTGCCAGACCGGGTTTTCGGCAGGCGGTCCACCACCACGGCGCGCTTGAAGTCGGCCACGGGGCCGATCTTTTCGCGCATCAGCTTGACGCATTCGGCCACCACCTCGGCATGGGGGCGGTTCGATCCCTTGTTCAGGCACAGGAAACCCAGCGGTGACTGGCCTTTCAGGTCATCGGCCACCCCGATCACCGCACATTCGGCCACATCCTTGTGGCTGGCCAGAACCTCTTCCATCGCGCCGGTCGACAGGCGATGGCCCGCGACGTTGATCACGTCATCGGTGCGCGCCATGATGTAAAGATAGCCATCCTCGTCGATATAGCCCGCATCGCCGGTTTCATAATAGCCGGGGAAGTGGTTCAGGTAGCTTTTCTTGAACCGGTCTTCGGCGTTCCACAGGGTGGGCAGGGTGCCGGGGGGCAGCGGCAGCTTGATGGCGATGGCGCCCAACTGCCCTGCGGGCACATCATGGCCGCCTTCGTCAAGGATATGCACGTCAAAGCCGGGCATGGCGACCGAGGGGCTGCCGATCTTGACCGGAAGCGCCTCGATCCCGAAGGGGTTGGCGGCGATGGCATAGCCGGTTTCGGTCTGCCACCAATGGTCGATCACCGGCACGTTCAGCTGGCGCTGGGCCCAAAGGATGGTGTCAGGGTCGGCCCGTTCACCAGCAAGGAACATCGCCTGCAGGTTGGACAGGTTGTAGTTGCCCACCAGCTTGCCCTCGGGGTCCTCGCGCTTGACCGCGCGGATGGCGGTGGGGGCGGTGAAGAAGCTGCGGACCTTGTGTTCGGCAATGACCCGCCAGAAGGTGCCCGCATCGGGCGTGCCCACGGGCTTGCCCTCGAACACGATCGTCGTGCAGCCCGCGATCAGCGGCGCATAGCAGATATAGCTGTGGCCCACGACCCAGCCCACATCCGAGGCCGCCCAGAACACATCGCCCGCGCCGCAATCTCTGCACTTACATCAAAGTCGTATTCTTGAACGCGGATCAATGCCCGAGTCATATTAACCCCCGGTTACCGGCGGGAAAAATGCCACCTCAGCACCATCGCTCAGGGTGGCATTCGC
>JALQYS010000455.1 GCA_023254015.1 Paracoccaceae bacterium | reverse complement strand
AAAGTTCATGCCGATGTCGAAGTCGAGCGACCAGTCGGCCTGCGTGGTGACCATGCCGGCATCGACCCAAAGCGTGCCGTCCCGTTCATCCTGCAGCGTGAAATCGCCCTGGGTCTGGCGGGTGATGTATTCCATCGGGCCATAGGGCAGCGTGGATTCATCAAGGAAGTTGAACTTCTGGTCAATGCCAAGCGGCCGGTTGATCCAGTGCCAGTAGTTGCCGTTCTTGGTCAGCGAAAACCACTGCGGATATTCCCGCGCCTTGGTTTCCATGATGAGTTCCAGAAGATCCCATCCGGCCAGCGTCATATGCGGCAGCGACTGGCAGCGCAGCGGGTCGCGGGCCAGAACGCGGGCGCGGTCACGCATCTCGGAAAGATAATGCTCGTCCACGTCGAAGGTATGCTCAAAGACCGAACCCTTGCGGCCGGGAACATGCGGCTCCATGTTGACCGAATACATGTAGTCGTCCCGGTCGAACGGGAACGGAAAGCGGCGGATCCCTGCGGGAGAGTTGCGATAGGTGAAGTTGTCGCAATAGGTCTCGTCGCGGAAGAAGTCGTCGAAGCCGTATTTGAAATCAAGGCTCATCGGTCTCTCCTATCGTTCGATGGACAGCGTCTTGCCCGTGAACCGGCTGACGCAGGGCATGATCTTGGTATTGCTGGCCATTTCCTCGGGTGAGAGCCAGTGGTCGCGATGGTCGATATGGCCATCGCATTTCACGACATTGGTTTCGCACTGCCCGCAGGCACCGCCACGGCAGAGGTAGGGCGCATCGACGCCGGCCGCTTCCATCGCCTCAAGCAGCGATTGGGTCGGGCCGACGGTGATGGTCTTTTTCGATTCCGTCAGCTCCACCGTAAACGGGGCGCCGGTGCCCGGGGCGGTGAACTCTTCGAAATGAACAGCATGGACAGGCCAGCCGGCCCCGTCGGCCGTTGCGCGCACCCAGTTCAGCATCCCCTTTGGACCGCAGCAATAGACATGCGTGCCGATCGGCTGGCGGGCCAGGATTTCGGACAGCGGCATCTGCTGGCCAAGATCGTCGAAATACAGGTTGATGCGGTCGCCATGGGCAGCCTTCAACGCGTCGCCATAGGCACAAAGCGCGGGGTTGCGGGCGGCATAATGCAGTTCGAACTTGCCCCCAAACCGCGACAGCTGGTGTATCATGGCAAGGAAAGGCGTGATGCCGATGCCGCCGGCCAGAAACAGGTGCTTGCGCGCCCGGTTGTCCAGCGGGAACAGGTTCATCGGATAGGACAGCACCATCTCCATGCCGGGCTGGACATGGGTGTGCATATACAGCGAGCCGCCCCGCCCGGTATCATCGCGCCGCACGCTGATCTCATAGCCCGAACGGTCCTCGGGATCGGACATCAGCGAATAGGGGTTGAGCCGCCTTGTGCCGTGGTCGTCCATTTCCACCACGGTATGGGCTCCGCCCGAAAACGCCGGCAGGTCGCTGCCATCGCGGGCGACAAAGCGGAACCGGGTGATCAGATCATTGACGCGGACCACTTCGGCCACGCGGACGTAAAGTTTTGCGCCACCGCTCATTTGAACCGCTCCACCGCCGGGGGGATCTGCCCCTTGTCTTCCGCATCAATGTTCACGCCCTGAAAAGCCGCGAGCCGGCGCGAGTAGTGGTCGCGCACATAAAGGTGCAGGCCGCAGTGGCTGCACTGGAAGGGGTCGGTTCTCACATTCTCGGTGATGCCCTTGCAATGCACGCATTGCACGCGCCGCACGGTCGATCCGCGATGTTCCTTCTGGATGTCGACATGTGGAAAGCCCAAGGCCATGATGTCACGCTCGGCCTGTCCCATCAGCCCTTCGGTGCCGGTCAGATAGATCTGCGCGCCCATCGGCGTATCCTGCAGCACGCGGGCCAAGCGGAACAACAGCGTGGGCAGCGACGCCGCCTTTTGTGCCTGACGCGCGCCAAGGGCGGCGATCTTGTCCCATTGGTCGGTGCCGGTCGGGCCCGCCGTGTAAAGGATATGCGCCTTGGGCAGGATTTCGGGCGCCTTGGCGGCCAGTTCGGCAACGGCCTCGGCCCCTTCACCGTCGGCGACGATCAGGTGCATGGCCCCCGGACGCGGTTCAAGCACGCCGTAAACAGGGCGACTTTTTATCGAGGGTGGAAACTCGGTCTTTGTCATGGTTTTCAAAGCCTGTGGAATGTCGTGAGGCATCCCCGGCAAGGCCCCTGTCCGCGCCGACGGACCTTGCCGGAGGCGAAGGGGGCGTCAGCCCTGAACGGTGCGCCGCTTCTTGTCGACGTCGTAGAAGGGCAGCGAGGCCGACTTGCCCTTGATCGGGCCATGGGTGCCGCAGCGCACTTCCAGCGCGGTTCCGTTGTTGGCATCGGCGACCGGCAGACGGGCGATGGCCACGGTCCAGTCGTTCAGCGGCGAATACATGGCCTGCGTCACGACGCCCACCTGATTGCCATCCTTGAACACCGGCGCGCCGTTGCCCGGCACATTCTTGCCTTCCAGCATCATGCCGGAAATCTTGAACCGCTCCTTGCCCTTCAGGCGGTAGTGTTCCTCGGCCCCACGGAAGCCCACCTTGCCGGGCGACACGGTGAAATCAAGGCCCAGTTCCCACAGCGTATCGCCGGGGCCTTCGTTTTCAAACGGATACATTTCCGAGTTGTCGAAGGGGAAGAACAGCAGATAGCTCTCGGTCCGCAGCATATCCAGCGTGGTGAACCGGCAGGGGATGATGCCCATGGACGCGCCTTCTTCAAGGATGCGGTCCCAGATCAACACGGCATCCTGCCCGCGGCAGAAGATCTCATAGCCACGCTCACCGGTGTAACCGGTGCGGGAGATGGTAATCGGCTTGCCGAAAAGGCTTGCGCCCATGTGGCTGAAATAGGCCAGATTGCGGATGCCCGGAATGTGCTTTTCCAGATAGTCCACCGCCAGCGGGCCTTGCAGCGACAGGTCGTGCAGGTTGTCGTCAAAGCGAACCGACACATCGCGGCCGATGGAGGCCATGGTCAGCTGCTCATGCCCCTGCCCCGAGCCGTGGACGACCATGAAGCTGTCGGGCCCCATGCGGTAGATCACGCAGTCATCGATGAACTTGCCGGCGTCATTCAGCATGCAGGCGTAGACTGCGCGGCCGGGCATCAGCTTTTCGACGTTGCGGGTGGTGGCCCGTTCGATCACATGGGCGGCGGCGTGACCGGTGATATGCACCTTTTTCAGGCCCGAGACGTCCATCAGGCCGGCCTTGGTGCGGATCGCCATGTATTCGGCATCGGGATCGCCCTTGGAATAGGACCAGGCCGTGCCCATGCCCGACCAATCCTCAAGATTGGACCCAAGCGCCCGGTGGCGGTCGCCAAGCGTCGAGAAACGCCAGGAATTGGTCATCGTTCTTCTCCCTGAAAGATTTTGATTTTGGCCAAGTGTTGTCGGGTTTCTGCCAAAAATCAATAATGAAGTTCAATTATTTTTCTTGGCAGAAAACATTCCGGAAATTGAAAAGGGGCCACGCTCGGCGGCCCCTTTGTCAAGTGCAGGGTCTCTTGCCGTGCTCAGGCGGGCAGGACAAAGAACCAGTTCGCCCAAAGAACGACCGCAAGCCCCAGCAGCAGCGCCAGATAGGGCAGCATGCCGGCCTTTCGTTCCCCCAGATCGCCCTCTTCCAGCCCCAGATCGTCATAGGCTTCTTTCGGGAAGCGCCCGCCATCCTGAACGTAGTGGCGATACCAGAACACCGGGATGATGAACGAAGCGAAGATCAGGCCCGACCACAGGGCGTTTTCATAACCCCAGACCTTGGCGCCAGCGCCGAGGAACAGGGCGTTGACGAAGGCCAGACAGGTGTTCACGCCGATCAGCCAGTTCGGTGCCTTCCACGGGCGCTCCAGATGTCCCGAATCGATTCGGTGGATCCAGCCCGCATTCAGGTTCATGAAGTTGAACATGATGTAGCCGACGTTCGAGATGGCGAGCACATAGAAGTAACCCGATACGTCAGAGGCCAGCGCCAGAAGGACGACGTTGAAGGAAAAGTCGGTCCACATCGCCTTGGACGGCGCGCCGTGGCTGTTGACAGAGCCGAGATACTTCGGCAGCCAGCCATCGCGCGACCCCTGATACAGCGTCCGCGACGACCCGGCCAAGGCCGTCATGATCGACAGGAACAGCGCCATGATCATCAGGATCACGAAGATCTGGGTGATGACAGGGCCGCCGCCGATCATGTTGCCAAGGGCCTCGCCCACGCCGGTGCCGTCAACGATCCCGGTGGCAAGCATGCCTTCGGTGCCCAGAACGCCCTGGAAGGCGAAGGGAATCAGGAAGAAGAACACCGCGCACAGAAGGCCCGAATAGAAGATCGCGCGGAAGGTGTCGCGCTTGGGGTCTTTCAGTTCCGCCGTATAGCAGACCGCGGTTTCAAAGCCATAGGTCGACCAGGCGGCGATATAAAGGCCCCCCAGAAACAGCGTCCAGCCACCGATGTTCCACTCGCCGTCGACACCCGAATAGGCGGCGGTTGGCGGCAGAAGGTTGGTCACGTTCATGCTGTCGATCGCGCCGGTCAGAATTGGCACAAGGCCAACCAGCAACAACGGGACAAGTACGATGATCGCCAGCCACTTCTGGGCGTTGGCGGTCGAGGAAATGCCGCGCTCCTGAATGATCAGGATGATCAGCATCAGCACAACCCCGATGAAGAAGGTCGAGTTGAAGTGCAAGGTGCCAAGGCCGGGAATGGCGATGTTGAAGGCCTCGTAGGCGCGGAACCAGGGGGTCAGGGCGGTAACACCATCTGCGGCGGCGACGGCCTTGATCGCGTCATCCACCGTCGTGCCGGCATTGGCCGCGATGTAATCGACGACAGATTGGGTTTCGGCCGTGTAATTGCCGATGTTTGCCGCCACCCAGTCAACGACCTGCTGGCTTTCGGCCAGCGGAATTGGGAACAGGGCATTCAGGATATAGCCCGCCGCAATCGCACAGCCCAGCGACAGCACCGGCGACCAGGCAAACCAGTTGCACCAGACCGACAGCGGCGCGACCAGCTTGGAATAGCGCAGCCAGGCAGTTGCCCCGTAAACCGAGGTGCCCCCCGACTTGTTGCCGAACATGCCGGCCATTTCCGCGTAGGTAAAGCTTTGCAGAAAGCCCATGACCATCGAGATCATCCAGACCACGAAGGCCATCTTGCCCGTGGTCCCTGCAATCCCGCCGATCGAGAAGAGCACCAGCGGCGGCACACCGGCCGCAACCCAGAAGGCCCCCTTCCAGTCCAGCGCCCGGACCATCTGGCCCGAACCCGTTTCCTTCGTCATTTCCCTGTTCTCCTGTTTGCTCCGGCGGATGTTGCAGGCTGTTCGTCGCCCCTCCGCGCGTTCCGTCCCCGAAACCGGCCCTTGCCACTGGCCGGCATGCCACTCCCATTCGCTGTGCGTCACGTCTTCGGGTGCGTCAGCCGTGGCTGCGACCCGATGCCGCAACAAAAGCATGCGCGCCCTCGCATGGCGAGAAGATTTTTATTTCCGCGAAAAAATGTTTCCTGAAAAACCGGCATCCCAGCCCCCTGCCCGGTTTTTCAGCAAAAAAGGCCCCCAACACGCAGCGGGGGCCTTTCAATGCAGGAAGCCGGCTCAGTTCTTCAGATAGCTTTCCAGCGAATCCTCCAGCGCGTCCTTCCAGGGCGTGTGGTGGATAGGCGCCATTGTGCCGGTGATGACCGAGCGGTAGGCATGGTTGCGGAAGGCCATGATGTCTTCCTTCTTGTGTTCCTTCCATTCAAAGAAGGCCTCACAAGCGCCGTCCACGTCGAAGGACGGGTAATCGGTCTCGGCGATCAGTTCCTTCACATAGTCGCCCTGATAGTGGATGGCGTCATGGGCATCCTTGCCCGCATCCTCACCCGCCACACGGTCGGCCACGTCCTTCAGCAGCACGTTCTTGTCCGAGGGAATTGCAATCCTGCCCATGATCGCATCGCGCACCCACCAGGCCTGGGCGTCGAACATGTTGAAGGTGAACCTCTGGTCCTGCATGCCCAGATAGAACATCTTGGGGTTATGCACATAGACGACGCCTTTGTAGAGGTCGTTCGTCGCCAGACGGTTCGCGGTTTTCAGGCGCAGATCGTCAGGCAGGAAGGGGAAGTGGTGCTTGTAGCCGGTGCACAGGATGATCGCATCGACCTTCTTCGAGGTGCCGTCCTTGAAATAGGCGGTGTCCTCGTCAACACGCTCCAGCGCGGGCACCTCTTTCCAATTGTCGGGCCATTTGAAGCCCATGGGCGCGTTGCGATAGGCAACGGTGATCGACTTGGCGCCATATTTCCAGCACTGGCTGCCGATGTCCTCGGCCGAATAGGACGAGCCGAGCAGCAGAAGGTCCTTGCCCTTGAACTCGCGCGCATCGCGGAAGTCGTGGGCGTGCAGGACGCGGCCGTTGAACTTGTCGAAACCGGGGTATTCCGGCACATTCGGGACCGAGAAGTGGCCCGAGGCGACGATCACGTGATCGAAGTCCTCGTCATACATCCGGTCAGCCTTCAGGTCATGCGCCGTGACGGTGAAATTGCCCTTGGCCTCGTTGTATTTGACCATACGGATGGTGTTGTTGAACCGGATCCAGTCGCGCACGCCGGCCTTTTTCACGCGGCCTTCAATGTAGTCGACCATGACGGCGCGCGGCGGGTAGCTCGCGATCTGCTTGCCGAAATGCTCCTCAAAGGAATAGTCTGCAAATTCAAGGCCTTCTTTCGGGCCGTTGGTCCACAGATAGCGATACATCGAGCAGTGCACAGGCTCGCCGAATTCATCCAGCCCCGTGCGCCAGGTATAGTTCCACAGCCCGCCCCAGTCGGACTGCTTTTCAAAACAGACAACCTCGGGAATCTCGGCCCCTTTGGCTTTGGCAGACTGGAACGCGCGCAGTTGGGCAAGCCCTGACGGACCCGCACCGATGACGGCTACTCTTTTTTTCATGGACACCTCCGGCTGATGGATTCTGGCAGTTGGTTTCGCGCGCTGCCTTGGCCGGGATGCTAGAATCCGAGTTGCGCCAGTGTCAAATCTTTTTCCTGCGGTGAAAATGCTCCCAGCCTGCCGATTTCGTGATGGCAGGCTGAGAAATCAGGCGTTTGCCGGAAAAATCAGCGGGCAACCGTAACGGTGCAGTGTGCC
>JALQYS010000055.1 GCA_023254015.1 Paracoccaceae bacterium | reverse complement strand
ATGTTAGCGCCATCCATATACACTTGACCGCCGTGTTGATGAATCAAGTCACAGATATCACGGATACCTTCTTCAAACACACCGTGTGTTGAAGGGTAGGTAATCATCAAGGCGCCCAGATTGTCGCTGTATTTTTGCGCTTTTTGGGTCAAGTCGGCAATATCAACGTTACCACGCTCATCGGTGGCTACCACGATGACTTCCATCCCCATCATTTGTGCCGTGGCGGGATTGGTGCCGTGTGCGGAGCGCGGAATTAGGCAGATATGACGGTTGGGTTGACCTAAGCTTTCATGATAACGACGAATCGCCAATAGCCCCGCGTACTCGCCTGACGCGCCTGAGTTTGGCTGCATAGAGATAGCGTCAAACCCTGTGATGGCTTTGAGTTGCTCTTGCAAGCCTTCAATCATTTCAATATAGCCGCCCACTTGTTCACGTGGCGCAAATGGGTGCACATTGGCAAATTCATTCCAAGTAATCGGTAGCATCTCGCTAGTGGCGTTAAGTTTCATGGTACAGCTACCCAGCGAAATCATACTATGATTCATCGCTAAGTCTTTATTTTCTAGCTTTTTCAAATAACGCAGCATTTCATGTTCGGTGTGATAACGATTAAACACAGGATGAGTTAAAATCGCATCGGTACGTAGCAGTGACGCTGGCAAAGACAAACTGATATCATCGGATAATTGAGCCGCTACGCCTGTAAATAACTGCGTGAGTACACCAAAATCTGCCGCATCACTGGTTTCATTAAAGGCAATGGCGATATGGTTATCGTCTACTTTTCGCAGGTTATAGCCGATATTTAGGGCATTTTGATAGATTTGCTCAGTTTGACCTTCGGTATTGACCAACACGGTATCAAAAAACTGCTCATGCACAATCGACATACCAGCTTGTTTGATGGCTTGGGCAAAAGCGCTTGCTAACGCATGAATGCGGGTGGCGATACGTTTCACGCCTTCAGGACCATGATACACCGCATACATCCCTGCCAAATTGGCTAGCAACACTTGCGATGTACAAATATTTGAGTTGGCTTTTTCGCGGCGGATATGTTGCTCACGGGTTTGTAGTGCCATACGCAAGGCTTGTTTACCTTGGGCATCCACCGATACACCAATGATACGACCTGGGGCAGAGCGCTTGGCACTGTCTTTAAAGGCAAAATAAGCCGCGTGTGGACCACCAAAACCCATCGGCACGCCAAAACGCTGGGTGGTGCCGATGGCAATATCGGCGCCCATCTCGCCCGGCGCCTTCAGCACCGTCAGCGCGAGCGGATCGGCCGCCACGCAGGCCAGCGCGCCCGCCGCGTGCAGCTTGGCGATGACATCGGTAAAGTCATGGACATGGCCATAGGTGCCCGGATACTGGAATAGCGCGCCAAAGACGGCGGCGGGGTCCAGATCGGCAAAGGGATTGCCGACGATCACCGACCAGCCCAGCGCCTCGGCCCGGGTTTTCACCACGGCGATGGTCTGGGGGTGGCAATCCTGATCGACGAAGAACGCCAGCGCCTTCGACTTGGCCGACCGCTGGCACAGCGCCACAGCCTCGGCCGCTGCGGTGCCTTCGTCCAGAAGGGAGGCGTTGGCCACATCGAGTGCGGTCAGATCGGCGATCATGGTCTGGTAGTTCAAGAGCGCCTCAAGGCGGCCCTGGCTGATTTCCGGCTGATAGGGGGTATAGGCGGTATACCAGGCCGGGTTTTCAAAGATGTTGCGCTGGATCGGCGGCGGGGTGACCGTGCCGTGATAGCCCTGGCCGATGAACGAGGTCATCACCCGGTTCTTGTCGGCGACAGAGCGCAGCTTGGCCAGAACGGCCTGCTCCGACAGCGCCTTGCCCCAGGTCATCGGGGTTTTCAGGCGGATGTCGTCGGGCACGATGGCATCGATCAGCGCATCCAGCGACGGCGCGCCGACGGATTTCAGCATCTCGGCCATCTCGGCAGGCGACGGCCCGATGTGGCGCCGGTTGGCGAAATCATAGGGCGCGTAGGTGGTTTCCTTGTAGGTCATGCTTTCCCCCTTAACCTACCAGCGCCAGATAGGCGGCTTCGTCCATCAGCGCCTCGGCATCGGCGGCATTGGCCAGCTTCAGCTTGAAGAACCAGCCCCCGGCCTGCGGATCGGCGTTGACGATCGAGGGGTCGTTGCGGATGGCCTCGTTGACCTCGACCACCTCGCCATCCAGCGGGCAATAGACGTCCGAGGCGGCCTTGACCGATTCCACCGTGGCGGCGGCGTCATTCCGCGCCAGCGTGGCCCCGGTTTCGGGCAGGTCGACAAAGACCAGATCGCCCAGTTGCTCGACCGCGTGGGTGGTGATGCCAACGGTGGCGATGCCGTCCACGACGTTCAGCCATTCGTGATCTTCGGTGAATTTCAACATTTTGCGTTTCCTCAGCGCTTGTAACGGGGAGAGATGAAAGGAAGGGCGGCGACGGCGACAGGCAGCCGCTTGCCGCGCAGTTCAGCGAACAGACGGGTGCCGACGGACGAAAGCCCGGTTTCGACATAGCCCATGGCGACAGGGGCCTCGGCCGTCGGGCCGAAACCGCCCGAGGTGATCTGTCCCACCACCTCTGTCGAGGTTTCGTCGCGGTAAAGGGCGGCCCCGCCCCGGATCGGCGCGCGGCCCTCGGGGGCGATGCCGACCCGGCGGCGCGGGGCGCCCCGGTCGAATTCCGCAAGGATCACATCGGCGCCGGGGAAGCCGCCGGCACGGGCCCCGCCGCTGCGGCGGACCTTCTGCACCGCCCATTCCAGTGCCGCGGCCACCGGGGTGGTGCCGGTGTCGATGTCATTGCCGTAAAGGCACAGGCCCGCCTCCAGCCGCAGGCTGTCGCGCGCGCCAAGGCCGATGGGGTGCACATCGGGGTTGGCCAGAAGGCTGCGGACAAACTCCACCGCCTTGGCCTCGGGGACCGAGACCTCATAGCCATCCTCGCCCGAATAGCCCGAGCGCGAGACGATGCAGTCGACCCCGAGGATCGAGACGCCGCGCACATCCATGAAGGCCATGTCGGCCACTTCTGGCGCCAGCGCGGCAAGCGCGCTTTCCGCCGCCGGACCTTGCAGCGCGACCAGCGCGCGGTCGGTCAGTTCGATCACGTCGCAAAGGTCGGACAGGTTGGCGCGCATATGGGCCACGTCTTGTTCCTTGCAGGCGGCGTTGACCACCACGAACAGATGATCGCCCCGATTGGCCACCATCAGGTCATCCAGAATGCCGCCTTTGGCATCGGTGAACAGCGCATAGCGCTGACGGCCGGGCTTCAGCCCGAGGATATCCACCGGCACCAGCCGCTCCAGCGCCAGCGCGGCATCTTCCAGCTTGCCCGACTTTGGCCGCAGGATCACTTGCCCCATGTGGCTGACGTCAAACAGCCCGGCCTTGGCGCGGGTGTGCAGATGTTCCTTCATCACGCCTTCGGGGAATTGCACCGGCATGTCATAGCCGGCAAATCCCACCATCTTGCCGCCGAGTTCGATGTTCAGGGCGGTCAGCGGGGTTTTCTTCAGCGGGGTGGTCGTGTCATCCATTCTGGGGCTCCGTGGCAAAGGTCAGGGCGTGACGGGCGGCTTGCAGCCGCGCAAAGTCGTCACCGGCGTGGAACGAGGACCGCGTCATCGGCGTGGCCGACACGGCAAGGAAGCCCTTGGCGCGCGCCATCTCGGCGATGCGCGCGAATTCATCGGGCGGCAGAAAGCGGTCGATCGGGTGGTGGCGGGGGGTGGGCTGCAGATATTGGCCCACGGTGATGAAATCGACGCCCGCGGCGCGCATGTCATCCATGACCTGCCGCAACTCCTCGAAGGTTTCGCCAAGCCCGACCATCAGGCCGGATTTGGTAAAGATGCCGGGGTTGTGGCGCTTGGCATCGTCCAGAAGCCGCAGCGACTGGTAATAGCGCGCGCCGGGCCGGACCGAGGGGTAAAGCCGCGGCACGCATTCCAGATTGTGGTTGAACACATCGGGGCGGGCCTCGACCACGGTTTGCCAGGCATCGCCCTTGTTGAGGAAATCCGGCACCAGCACTTCGATGGTGGTGTCCGGGGTCTGATGGCGCACGGCGCGGATGGTTTGCGCGAAATGCGCCGCACCGCCGTCGTCCAGATCGTCACGGTCGACGCTGGTAATGACGACATGGCGCAGGCCCAGCTTGGCCACGGCCTGCGCCACCCGGCCCGGCTCGAACGGGTCAAGCGCGTCGGGCCGGCCGGTGGCGACGTTGCAGAACGAACAGCCGCGCGTGCAGGTTTCGCCCATGATCATCATGGTGGCGTGGCGGTGCGACCAGCATTCGCCGCGGTTCGGGCAGGCCGCCTCTTCGCAGACGGTCGAGAGCGCGTTCTCTTTCAGGATGCGGCGGGTCTGGCCATATTCCGGGCTTTCCGCGCGCGACACCCGGATCCAGCCGGGCTTGCGCGGGGTTTCGGACAGCGTGCGGCGGGCCTTCTCGGGGTGGCGGGGCTTGTCGGCGAAATCCTTCATCTTGCATCCTCCTCAGGCGTGCAGCGGTTTGCCAAGGGCGGCAAGGCAGGCTTCCTTGACCGCTTCGCCCATGGCCGGATGGGCGTGCGAGCTGGCGGCGATCTCGGCCAGCGTCGCGCCGGTGGACATCGCCAGCACCAGGGGCTGGATCAGCTCTCCGGCGTTGCGGCCGATGATATGGGCGCCCAGCACATGGCCGGTTTCCGGGCAGCCCAGCACCTTGACCAGACCATCGGTCGTGGCCATGGCGCGGGCGCGGCCATTGGCGATGAACTGGAACTTGCCGACCACATGCGCGCGGCCCGCGTCTTTCAGTGCCTCTTCGGTGGCGCCAAGGCTGGCGATTTCGGGTGCGACATAGACGACGCCCGGCACATGGGAATAGTCCGGCGCCCCATGCGGATGGCCCGCCAGCGCCTCGACGGCGGCAATCCCGTCTTCTTCGGCCTTGTGGGCCAGCATCGGGCCGGGAACCACATCGCCGATGGCCAGAATGCCCGGCACGTTGGTGCGGAACCCTGCATCGACCGAGATGAAACCGCGGCCATCCAGCGCAACGCCCAAAGCCTCAAGCCCAAGCCCGGCGGTGCGCGGGCGGCGGCCGATGGCGACCAGAACCGCGTCAGCCTCAAGCGTTTCGGTGGTGCCCTTGTCGCGCCGTTCCAGCGTGATGCTTGCCTTGCCCCCGGTCTGCGTCACCGACATCACCTTGCGGCCCAGCTGGAAGGCCAGCCCCTGGCGCTGCAACAGGCGCTGCGCGGTCTTGGCGATTTCGCCATCGGCACCGGGCAGGATGCGGTCAAGGTATTCGACAACCGTCACCTTGGCCCCCAGCCGCGACCAGACCTGGCCCAGCTCCAGCCCGATGACGCCGGCGCCGATCACCACCAGATGCTCTGGCACCTTCGGCAGCGACAGTGCGCCGGTCGAGGACAGCACCACGCTTTCGTCCACAGTCACGCCCGGCAGCCCCGCCGGGTCAGACCCCGTGGCGATCAGGATATTCTTTGCGGCGACGGTCTCCTCGCCGACCTGCACCCGGCCCGGCGCGGGGATCGTGCCGCGCCCGTTCAGCCATTCGACGTTATTCTTCTTGAACAGATGCGCGATGCCCTTGGTCAGATCGCCAACCACCTTGTCCTTGCGCGCCATCATGGCCGACAGATCGAACGAGGCCTCGGTGGTCGTGATGCCATGCGCCGAGAGGTGCTTCAGCTCGGCCCAATGTTCCGACGAGGACAAGAGCGCCTTCGACGGGATGCAGCCGACGTTCAGGCAAGTCCCCCCCAAGGTCGCGCGTTCCTCGACGCAGGCCACGCTGAGGCCCAGTTGTGCAGCGCGGATCGCGGCCACATAGCCGCCGGGACCGGCACCGATGACGACAAGATCAAAGTTCCGCATGTCAGTTTCTGCTTTCGGCAAGGGGAGGGCAGGACGCGGGAAGAATGGGGCCCCGCGTCCCGTCGTGGGTCATCTCGATCAAACGGGAAGGTTCGGGTCGTCCAGCTCGTGCTTGAAGGCGTCGTACTGCGCCAGATGCCGCGGCTGCTTGCGAACCACAGCCCAGGCCACGCCCAGGGCCGCGAACCACAGCGGCGTCACCAGCAGCGCCTCAAGCGTGTCAGCCTGCTGCGTCAGCGCCCAGATCAGGAAGGCGAAGAAGGCCAGAACCGCCCAGCACATCGGCACGCCACCCGGCATCTTGAACTTTGACGCGGCATGAAGTTCGGGGTGCTTCTTGCGATAGGCCATGTAGCTGACAAGGATCATCGTCCAGACGAACATGAACAGAAGCGCCGAGATCGTCGTCACCAGCGTGAAGGCCGCCAGCACCGTTTCCCCCGAAAACAGCAGGAACAGCGAGGTCAGCAGGAACAGGCAGGAAAACAGCAGCGCGTTCACCGGAACGTGGCGGCGGCTCAGCTTGCCGAAGAGGGCCGGCGCGTCGCCCTCCTGGGCCAGGCCATAGACCATGCGCGAGGTGGAATAGATGCCCGAGTTGGCCGAGGACGTGGCCGAGGTCAGCACGACAAAGTTCACAACCGAAGCCGCGACGCCAAGACCCGCCAGTGCGAACATCGACACGAAGGGACTTTGGCCCGCCACCATCTCGCGCCAGGGGGTGACCATCATGATGGCCACAAGCGCGCCGACATAGAACAGCATGACGCGGATCGGGATGGCGCGGGGCAGGGTGGTCTCGGGGTCTTTCGCCTCGGCCGCCGTGGTGCCGACAAGTTCGATGCCGACAAAGGCAAAGACCGCGATCTGGAAGCCCGCGACAAAGCCCATGAAGCCCATCGGGAACATGCCGCCGTCATTCCACAGGTTCGACACCTGCGCCACCGCCCCGTTCGGCGCGACAAAGCCACGCAGGACCATGCCGGTTCCAATCAGGACCAGTGCCGCAATGGCGACGATCTTGATGATGGCGAACCAGAATTCGAGTTCACCGAAAGCCTTCACCGAAGGCAGGTTCAGCACCAGAAGCAACAGGATCGTCGCCAGTGCCGGGATCCAGAGCGCGAGTTCCGGCCACCAGAAGGTGAAATAGCCGGTGATCGCCACGATGTCGGCCACGCCGGTCACGATCCAGCAGAACCAGTAGGTCCAGCCCACGAAGAACCCTGCCCAGGGACCGATCAGGTCGGCGGCAAAGTCGGCGAAGGATTTGTAGTGCAGGTTCGACAGCAGGATCTCTCCCATCGCCCGCATGACGAAGTAAAGGAAGAAGCCAATGATGGCATAGACGAACAGCACGGACGGTCCGGCCAGCGAGATGGTCTTGCCCGATCCCATGAACAGCCCCGTCCCGATGGCACCGCCGATCGAGATCAGCTGGATATGCCGGTTGGTCAGGTTCCGCTCCAGATGGTCACCGCCTCCGGTGCTTTGGCCTCCCTTGGCCTTGCGGCCGGCTGAGGTAGTCATTCGTCGTTCTCCTCTCTCGTCGTTCCATGGGCCACCGCACCCCGGCACCGCAGCGGGTTCCGGTCCTTGGCGAGCAATCCGCCATGGTTGGTCTGGTGTTTGTGAAAATCGCTTCCTCGATGCCTGGCAGGAGGATCGTCGCGACTCTGTCTGACGACGGTCCGCAGGGGATCGTCCGGTCAGAAGGCGAGTTCGACCGCAGACATCCCAGCGGGCGGCCCTAGTATGCGAAAACTGTGAGGTTTGTGAAATTCATAGTGCAAAACATAGATTGAGAATTGTTAATCATAGGCGCGAGATGAAGGATATCCCGATGAACCTGTTGCGGAGGTTTGTCACGGCCATGGACCACGGCAGCTTTACCCGCGCGGCCGGCTTTGTGGGGCGGACGCCCTAGCCGGTTGGCCTGCAGATCAAGCGGTTGGAAAAGGCCCTGAATGCCGTTCCTTTTCAAAGGACTGCGCATGATCTGAACCTGACCGCCCAGGGCCGGACCCGTGGCGCGACACGCCCGCAGGATCCTTGCGCTGAACGACCGGATCATCACCAGCCTTCAACAACCCAAGGCGGTTGTTCCTGTCCGCCTTGGTGCGCCAAACGGGTATGCCGCCGGGCTTTTGCCGGACTGCCGTGACACCTTCGCGCAGTCGCATCCGAACGTGATGCCAGGGGTGACAGGCGAACTGAGCAAGAGTCTGTTGCGCCGCCAGCAGACCGGCGCGTTCGATCAGCCATCGCCCTGCAGGACGATTAGTCCGAAGAGGGGGGCGTCTTGATCCGTGCCAAGCCGCTGGTCGGATCAGCAGCAAGGTTCATTCCGGCCACAGGCGCACGCCCCTGCCGCTGGGTCTTGTGCAGCGCGCCCCGCGGGGGATTGAGTTCCGCGACGCGATCCGCCAACGTCGCGCCGGCCACGGCCCTGCGGGAATGAACGGTCCGGCGCGCGCGACCGGCCAGGAAAAGGGAAAGCCCATGCAGTTCAGCGTCCTGAAGACAGATGCCGCAAAGGCCGAGGGGGCAGGGCAGGCGCCCGTGCCCTTCAAGACCCAGCTTCTGAAATGGATCGGCAACAAGCAGAAATTCGCGCATGAAATCATCAGCTTCTTCCCGCCATCCTATGGTGCCTACCACGAACCCTTTCTGGGGGCTGCCGGGGTCATGGCCACGCTTGCGCCGAAACGCGGCTTTGGATCGGATATTTTCGCTCCGCTGATCGAGATCTGGCAAACGCTGTCCACCGATCCATCCCTTCTCAAGCAATGGTATCGGCTGCGTTGGGAAGAGTTTGTCTCTGGCGATCGGGTCGCCGCCTATGAAAGGATCAAGGCCAGATACAATGCAGCGCCGAATGGGGCGGACTTTCTGTTTCTGACCCGCAGCTGCTATGGCGGCGTGGTGCGGTTTCGCAAGCGCGATGGCCACATGTCCACACCGATCGGCGCGCACAGCCCCATCCGCCCGCAGGCCTTTGATGCCCGCGTCGACCGCTGGGCCGAAAGGATGGCGGGGTGCCGCTTCGAGAGGCTGGATTATTCCGCGGCCCTGAACAGGGCGTCTCCCGGCGATCTGGTCTACTGCGATCCGCCCTATGCCCATTCCCAGACAATCCTATACGGCGCGCAGGATTTCGATCTTTCGCAGCTGATGGAGGCGATCAAGGCCTGCAAGGCGCGCGGCGTCTATGTCGCGCTAAGTATCGACGGCACGAAGAAAAGCGGAAATCGCGCCTGCGACATCGAGGTGCCAGAGGGTCTGTTCGAGCGTGAACGGATGGTGAATGTGGGGCGCTCGATGCTCAAGCGGTTCCAGATGGGCGGGATGACCTGCGAAGCCGAGGGCGTCCGGGATCGTTTGCTGCTGACCTACTGAGTGGGCCTGCACCGGTTCTGTTCCGGTCAGGTGCTCATGTTCTGCGGTCCTTTGTTCGAATGTCACGGGTGATTTCCAGCCGATAGCTGAGTGCTTGCGGCGCGGGTTGTAGAAGCCCTTGATGTATTCGAAGAGGGCAACCTCGACCACGCGGCGTGTGTGCCAGTCACGCAGCCAGACGAGTTCGGCCTTCAGCGACTTGAAGAAGCTTTCGACGGCGGAATTGTCGTAGCAATTGCCCTTGCCGCTCATCCGCGAGAGGGGAAATCTTGAAGCCATGCTTGCGCAGCAACTTTTGATAGTCGTGGGCACAATATTGCGACCCGCGATCCGTGTGATGGATGCAGCTTGGTGGTGGCCTGCGGATCGCGATGGCCATGTTCAGGGCCCGCAAGGCCAGATCCTGCTTCATGCGATTGCTGATCGCCCATGCTGTCACCCGGAAGGGTTTTGCGTGCAAAACACGCAGGGCCGCGACGCGCCTTGAAAAGAGGTCTCGGCCCGCTCGCGGTGAGTCTTGCTGCAAGAGATTCGGCGCGATGTTGAAGGCG
>JALQYS010000009.1 GCA_023254015.1 Paracoccaceae bacterium | reverse complement strand
CATCCGGCTGGAATCGGTGGGCAATGCCATCGATCAGGCCGAGATCGTGGCCGAAAACATCATGGGCGCGGGCAAGGACTATGTAGCGAAGCCATGGTTCTGGTCGGACCAATACGATTGCAAGCTGCAGATCGCGGGCCTGAACACCGGCTATGACAACATCGTGACGCGCGGCCCCGAAGGTGAGGGCGTCAGCTTCTGGTATTATCAGGGCGATACGCTGCTGGCGGTCGATGCCATGAACGACCCGCGCGGCTATATGGTGGGCAAGCGGTTGATCGAGGCAGGAAAATCCCCCGACAAGGCCAAGGTGGCCGATCTTTCGGTGCCCTTGAAAGATCTGCTGACCGCATGAGGATCGTTGGCGGCCGCGCGCGGGGGCTCAAACTGGCCGAGGTCGGCGCGGGCGACCCCAAGGCGCATCTGCGCCCGACTTCGGACCGGGTGCGCGAGGCGATCTTCAACCTGCTCATCAATGGCGGTTACGGCAATCCGCTGCAGGGCGCCCGGGTGCTGGACATGTTTGCCGGCACTGGCGCCCTGGGGCTAGAGGCGCTGTCGCGCGGCGCCGCGCATGCCAGTTTCGTGGAAAACGGCAAGGCGGCGCTGACGCTCTTGACCCGCAACATCGCCTTGATGCGGGCCGAGGGCGAAACCGCCATCCTGCGCCGCGATGCGACCAGTCCCGGCACCAACCCCGCGGCGCCCTTTGATCTGGTGTTTCTGGATCCGCCCTATGGCAAGGCCATGGGCGAGACGGCATTGCGGGCCGCCATGGCCGGGGGCTGGCTTGCCCCGGCGGCGCTGATCGTCTGGGAAGAGGGCGCAGCGCCCGCCCTGCCCGAGGGCGTGACGCTGGAAGATCAGCGCAAATATGGCGACACGCTGGTAACGATCGCCCGGGTCAACTAGGGTCGCTCGTCGAGCACGTCGTGCACTCCTCGCGCCCGCCCCCGACGAGTGCACGAAGTGCTCGAGGAGGCCCCTTAGCCCCGTGCCTTGCGGTAAGAGTCCTTCAACGCAATCTTGTCGCCGTCGAAGGCAAAGACATCGCAGCCCCGCACGTCCACCACGCTGCCCGCCTTGTCGGTGCCAACAAACCGCCAGGTTGAAACCCCGGTCTCACCCGCCACGACATGCGCGCCTTCGGTCCATGCTGCCTGCGGAAAGGTGTCGAAAATCACAGCATAGGCTGCCCGCACGGCCTCGGGCCCGACATGCCGTGTGCCTTCTGCCTCTGGTCCGGCAGCGCTGTGAAAGGCGCAGGCTTTTGCCATGCAGGCCATCACCCCGTCCAGATCGCGGGCGTTGAAGGCCGCCATCATCCGCTCCATCGTGGCGCGGCGCTGATGGTCGATGTGGTCATCCACCACTTCGACCTCCAGAAAGGCCAGATAGTCGCTGCCAGCATTGGTCACGTTATGCTCGACCCCTTCGCGGCGGGAATAGGGGATGTGGCGGGTCAGCTTCGCCTCCATCCGCTGATCGCCGGGCAGGTCCAGCCCCAGCGTGCCATCGGTCAGGGGCACAATTACATAATCATGGCCATGCCGGTGCCAGCCCGTCTGCGCCCCCGGCGCGAACTGCCATTCGGTTACCTTGAACCGGTCGTCTTCCAGATGAACTACGGGTTTGGCTTCTGCGGGCATTGCGGTCTCCAGTTTTCCTGCAGCCTATTTGCATCCCTGCGGCGGGCCAGCCGTATCTTTGGCTGGCTTTACATTTCGCGCGACACTGGAAAGAAAGGCCCATCGCCAGAAAGGCCTCTGCCATGTTCGAAATCGCCACTCATCTTGCGCTTCTCCTGATTCTTGCGGCCTTTGTGGCAGGCTTCGTCGATTCCATCGCGGGCGGTGGCGGGCTGATCGCCATGCCGATGCTCTTGATCGCCGGTGCCTCGCCCCTGGAGGCCCTGGCCACGAACAAGCTGCAGGGCGCGTTCGGAGCTGGCACGGCGACGCTGGCCTATGCCCGTGCGGGCCATGTGCGGCTGCGTGAACAGTTAGGCATGGCAGCCGTTTCGTCCCTCGCCGCAGCAATCGGGGCGCTGGTGGCAAAGGCGATGCCCGCCGATGTGCTGCGCATCATCATGCCGGTGATCCTTGTCGCCGTCGCCGCCTTCTTCGCACTGAAACCGGGCCTGTCCGACCTTGACCGCGTGCAGCGCCTGTCGGCTCCCGCATTCACCTTCACCGCCGTGCCGCTGATCGCTGCCTATGACGGCTTCTTTGGCCCCGGCACCGGCAGCTTCTTCATGCTGGCCTTTGTGCTGCTGGCCGGTTTTGGCATGCTCAAGGCCACGGCCCATACAAAGATGCTGAACTTCGCCTCTAACATCGGGTCGCTGTGCATCTTCATCCCCTCGGGGGCGATGTGGTGGGGCGTCGGGCTGGGGATGAGTGTGGCGCAGATTGCAGGGGCTGCGCTGGGCGCGCGCGTGGCCATGAAGATCGGCGCGCGGCTGATCAAACCCTTGATTGTGACCGTCTCGGTTGCCATGGCGCTGCGGCTGTTGTGGCAGGCGCTGGGCTGACGCAACCCCGGCCCCTCGCGGGCCGCCTTGCGCTGCCGCAACGACAGCCAGGACACTCGGGCGTAGAATCGCGCCGTTTCATGTCCAAGGGAGGCTGCGATGACCCCTAATGCCACTCCGCAGTATGACAGCAGCGATTGCCCGACCGGCTGTTGCGCCCGGTTCAATCCCGAAGGATGGGATGGCGCGCTGCTGCAGTTTCACGACAAGCCCTTTGTCCGGGCCGAGACCCTGTCGCTTGCCCATGTGCCCCTGAACATGGGGCGGGTGATGACGCGGGTCCTGACCGCAATTGACCATGCCGCCGCGATGGACCCCGGGCAAAGGTTTGTCCTGTCGCGCGACCTGTCGGCCTTCAAGGGTGAACACCTGTTCGCCGTGATAAAAGCGGTTCCGGGCGAAGAGATGGTGTCCCTGTCCGGCCAGTTTCTGACAAAGGTTTTTGAAGGGCCCTATTCCGCCGTTCCGCACTGGGAAGGCGACATGCAGGCTTTGGCCCGCGATCAGGGCAAGACGCCCGGCGCGGTCTGGTTCTTTTACACGACATGCCCGAAGTGCCAGGCGGTCTATGGCAAGAACCCAGTGGTCGGTGTCGTCGAATTGCTGGGCTGAGGTGAAAGTGGCCCCACCCCCCGCCACAAGGGCAAGGGGGTGGGAGGCACCTTCGGGTTACTCTGCCGGAACCTTCATCGGCTCATCCGACAGGGGATGGGCCAGATGCGGCAGCATCTCTTTCGGGCAAACCTGCAGGAAGTTCGACCGTTCCGCCGCCCAGTTGGCCAGAATCCCCTGCGCCAGCCGGCTGCCGGTTTCCGCAACATGGGCCTCGATCAGGCCTTTCAGTTGGGCCTCCCAATGGCTGTGCCCGATGCCGCAGGTCACAAGGCTTTCGGGGTTGATGAAATCCTCGGCCGTGCCGGCGGGATCGTAAATATAGGCCATCCCGCCCGTCATGCCTGCGCCAAAGTTCGCGCCGATCTGGCCAAGGATAACCGCCACGCCGCCTGTCATGTATTCGCAGCCGTTCGACCCGCAGCCTTCGACCACCACCGACGCGCCAGAGTTGCGCACGGCAAACCGCTCACCCGCGCGGCCAGCGGCATACAGATACCCCGCCGTCGCGCCATAAAGCACGGTGTTGCCGATAATGGTATTGTCTGCCGCCGTCAGCGGCGAAGACATCTGCGGGCGCACGGTGATCGTGCCGCCTGACAGGCCTTTGCCGACATAGTCGTTGGCATCGCCCTGCACCTCGATCTTGAGGCCCCGCACCGCGAAGGCGCCCAGCGACTGACCGCAGGAGCCGGTCAGCTTGACCGTCAGATGGTCGCTCTGAAGGCTGTTCTTCATGCCGAACTTCTTGACGATATGGCTCGATGCCCGCGTGCCGATGGTGCGCAGCGTGTTCCGCACGGCATAGGAAAGCTGCATCTTCTCGCCATCTTCAAAGAAGCGGTGGCCGTCCTTGATGATCTCGGCATCCAGCGTGTCGGGCACCGCATTGCGCGGCTTCGACCGGTCATAGGTGATGCGGTTCGCGCCATCGACCGTGATCAGCAGCGGGTTCAGGTCCAGATCGTCCAGATGCGCCGAGCCACGCGAGACCTGCGTCAGCAGATCTGCCCGACCGATGATCTCGTCCATCGAGCGTGCGCCGATGGAGGCGAGGATCTCGCGGACTTCCTGGGCGTAGAAGGTGATGAGGTTCACCACCTTGTCCGCACTGCCGGTGAACTTGGCACGCAGGCGTTCATCCTGGGTGCAAACGCCCACGGGGCAGGTGTTCGATTGGCACTGACGCACCATGATGCAGCCCATGGCGATCAGAGCGGCGGTGCCGATGCCGTATTCCTCGGCCCCCAGCATTGCCGCCATCACGATGTCGCGGCCCGTGCGCAGGCCCCCATCGGTGCGCAGGGTCACCCGGTCGCGCAGGTTGTTCATCGACAGAACCTGATGCGCCTCGGTCAAACCCATTTCCCATGGCAGGCCGGCATATTTGATCGAAGTCGCGGGCGAAGCCCCCGTGCCGCCGTTGTGACCCGAGATCAGGATGATATCAGCCTTGGCCTTGGCCACGCCCGCCGCAATGGTGCCGACGCCCGACGCCGCCACCAGCTTGACCGTCACCTTGCAGCGCGGGTTGATCTGCTTGAGGTCATAGATCAGCTGGGCAAGGTCTTCGATGGAATAGATGTCGTGGTGCGGCGGGGGGCTGATCAGCGTCACGCCCTTGGTCGAATGGCGCAGCCGCGCGATCAGTTCCGTCACCTTCATGCCGGGAAGTTGGCCACCCTCGCCGGGCTTGGCGCCTTGGGCCACCTTGATTTCCAGCTCTTCGCAGGCGTTCAGGTATTCCGCCGTCACACCGAACCGGCCCGATGCCACCTGTTTGATCTTGGCGCAGGGGTTGTCGCCGTTGGGGAAGGGGTGCTGGTGAACAGGGTCCTCCCCGCCCTCGCCGCTGTCCGACTTGGCCCCAATCCGGTTCATCGCGATGTTCAGCGTCATATGCGCCTCAGGGCTCAGCGCCCCCAGCGACATGCCCGGCGTCACGAACCGCTTGCGGATCGAGGTGATCGATTCCACCTCTTCGATCGGCACGGGCTTGCCCAGGGCCTTGATGTCCAGAAGGTCGCGAATGTGGATCGGCGGGTTGGCCCGCATCGCGGCAGAATACTGCTTCCAGATGTCATAAGACGCCCGGTCGCAGGCCGATTGCAGCATATGCATGGTCTGGGCTTCCCAGGCGTGCTTTTCGCCCGACCGCCGCGCCTTGTAGATGCCGCCAATCGGCAGCACTTCCGCGCCACCCAACCAGCCCTTGGCGTGGATTTCTTCCAGCTTTTGTTCGATCCCGTGCAGACCGATGCCGGAAATCCGCGACTGCATGCCGGGGAAATATTCCGCCACCATGGCGCGGCTCAGGCCCACGGCCTCGAAATTCAGACCGCCGCGATAGCTGGAGACAACCGAAATCCCCATCTTCGACATGATCTTCAACAGGCCCGCGTCAATCGCCTCGCGGTAGCGGCGCATGGCGTCAACCAGAGTTCCCTCCATCAGGCCGCGGTTGATGCGGTCAGCGATGGAATCTTCCGCCAGATAGGCGTTCACCGTGGTCGCGCCGCAGCCGATCAGCACGGCGAAATAGTGGGGGTCGATGCACTCGGCGGACCGCACGTTGACCGAACAGAAGGTCCGCAGGCCCTTGCGCGTCAGCCAGCTATGAATGGCGCTGGTGGCGAGGATCATCGGCATCCCCACCTTTTCCGGCCCCTGATGTTCGTCCGTCAGCACCAGTTGCCCGGCACCCGAGCGGACCGCATCCTCGGCTTCGGCGCGGATCCGCTCCAGCGCCTGACGCAGATCGTCATGGCCGGGCGCAACCGGGAAAGTGCAGTCGATATAGGCCACCTGGGCGCCAAAGCGCTT
>JALQYS010000596.1 GCA_023254015.1 Paracoccaceae bacterium | reverse complement strand
GGGGCCTCCGGCGGGAGTATTTGGGCCAAGAGGAAGAGGCGGTGGGGTTGACTTGGGCCGGGGGCTTGGGGCTGATGGCGGCATGAGCGAAACCGGCGATCTTTTGTCCACCCTTCCCCCCGATCTGTCCGACGATCAGGTGGCGGCCCTGTTGCAACGGCATTACGGGCTGTCGGGGTCGTTGAAGCGCCTGACCTCGGAGCGTGACCTGAACCTGCGGCTTGAGACCGGGGGCGGGCGGTTCGTGGTCAAGCTGGCCAACCGGGCCGAACCGCGGGCGGTGACCGATTTCCAGACGGCGGCGCTGCTGCATCTTGAGGGAAAGGGCCTGCCCGTGCCGCGGGTGATGCGCAGCCTGGACGGCGTGACCGAGGTGGACACACCGCAGGGCCTGTTGCGGGTGCTGACCTATCTTAAGGGCATGCCCCTGCACATGGCGCCGCGCAGCCCTGCCCAGCGCCGGGCCATGGGCCGGATGGCGGCGCAGATTTCGCGGGGCCTTCAGGGGTTCGACCATCCCGGCGCCGACCATGTCCTGCAATGGGACATCCGCCAGGCCGGCCAGCTGCGCCCGCTTTTGCCGCAAGTGCCCGATGCCCTGCGCGGGCTGTGCACCGAAACGCTGGACCGGTTTGACGCAGAGGTCTTTCCCCGGCTGGCAGACTGCCGCTGGCAGGTCGTCCACAATGATCTGAACCCGCACAATGTGCTGGTGGACGAGGCCGAGCCGGACCGGATTTCCGGCGTTCTGGATTTTGGCGACATGGTGCGCACGCCTCTGGTCTGTGACCTTGGGGTGGCGGCGTCTTACCAGATCGACCCTGACAAGCCTTTGGAAAGCCTTGTAGACTTTGCCGCAGCCTATCATGCCACCCTGCCGCTGCAGCCGACAGAGCTGGCGCTGGTGGCCGACCTGACAGCCGCGCGGATGCTGACGACGATCTGCATCACCGCCTGGCGCGCCGCGAAATATCCTGACAACGCCCCCTATATCCTGCGCAACTTCCCCTTGGCCCGCGATGGCCTGCTGGCGCTGGCCGCCTTGCCCCGCAACGCTGTTCACAAGGCGCTGGTCCGCGCCTGCCCGATGGAGTGAAAGATGACCGACGCCGCCCGGATGCCCGGAACCATGCCCAACGCCTATGTGGCGGGAAAAGGCAATCTTTCGATTGAGGATCAAGAGCTTGTCGCGCGTCGGCAAAAGGCGCTGGGGCCGGCCTACCGGCTGTTTTATGAAACCCCCGTGCATCTGGTGCGCGGCGAGGGCGTCTGGCTTTATGACAAGGACGGCAAGGCCTATCTGGACACTTACAACAACGTGGCGTCGGTTGGGCATTGTCACCCGCGCGTCGTGGCGGCCATGGCCGGGCAGGCAGCCGTGTTTGCCAGCCATACCCGCTATCTGCACGAAGGCGTTCTGGGCTATGCCGAGCGGCTTCTGGGCCATTTTCCCGCCGAGCTTTCGCATGTGATGTTCACCTGCACCGGGTCCGAGGCCAATGATCTGGCCTTCCGCATCGCCCGCGCCCATACCGGCGGGACCGGCTTCATCGTGACGGAAAACGCCTATCACGGCGTGACCCATGCCATTGCTGGGATGTCGCCCAGCCTGGGATCGGGCGTCGATCTGGGCGAGCATGTGCGCGTCGTGCCCGCGCCGACCACCGGGCCGGAGACGGCGGCGCAGTTCGCCGCCGGCGTGCAGGCCGCGATCCGCGACCTTGTGCGCCACGGCATCAAACCGGCGGCGCTGATCGTGGACACGGTGTTTTCATCAGACGGCGTGTTCACCGATCCCGCAGGATTTCTGGCCCCCGCCGTTGCGGCGATCCGGGCGGCGGGCGGGCTGTTCATCGCTGACGAGGTGCAGCCCGGTTTCGGCCGCACGGGTGCCGCGATGTGGGGGTTTCAACGCCACGGGTTGCTGCCCGACATGGTCAGCCTGGGCAAACCCATGGGCAATGGATACCCGGTGGCGGGTCTTGTCCTGCAGCCAAGGGTGATCGAAGCTTTCGGATCAAAAGCGCGCTATTTCAACACATTCGGCGGCAATGCCGTGGCCGCGGCCACCGCGCTGGCGGTGCTGGAGGTGATTGAAGACGAAGGGTTGATGAAGAATTGCGCCCGGGTCGGCGGTCTGTTTGCCGAAGGGTTGCGCAGCCTTGCCCAACGCCACAGCGCCCTTGGCGAGTTGCGGGCAGCGGGGCTGTTCCTGGGTCAGGACATTGTCGATGCCGACGGCCAGCCGGATGCAGGTCGGGCGGGTCGGATCGTGAACCGGCTGCGCGAGGCAGGGGTTCTGATCTCGGCCACCGGGCCCAAAGGCCATGTGCTGAAAATCCGGCCGCCGATGGTGTTTAGCGCGGAAAACGTGGCCTT
>JALQYS010000576.1 GCA_023254015.1 Paracoccaceae bacterium | reverse complement strand
CGACTGCACCGGCAACGTCAAGGTAATGCGCGACGCGCTGGAATGCACCCACCGTGGCTGGGGTCAGTCGATCATCATCGGCGTGGCGCCTGCAGGGGCCACCATCGAAACCCGGCCGTTCCAGCTGGTCACCGGTCGGGTCTGGAAGGGCACCGCCTTTGGTGGCGCCCGTGGCCGGACGGACGTGCCGAAGATCGTTGACTGGTATATGGACGGCAAGATCGAGATTGATCCGATGATCACTCACATCCTGCCGCTGGAGCGTATCAACGAGGCTTTCGACCTGATGCACGAAGGCAAGTCGATCCGCTCGGTCGTCGTGTTCTGAACCGGCTGAATTTCAGAAAAAGGGGGCGATTCGCGTTGGCGGGTTGCCCCCTTTGCCATTCTATACCTCTCCGTTTGCAATCAACCAGCGGGCGCTGGCCAACAGGGCCTCTTCCGGGGCGATAAAGTCCATGCCCAGAACCTGCCGCGCGCGGGCGTTCGACATCGGGTGCGACTGGCCGATGGCGGGCAGGATGGCGCGGATCTGCGGGTCAAACAGCGCCAGCATGCGCAAGAGCGGGCGCGGCGCCACGCGTGTGGCGATGCGCCGGTCGGGGAAGCTGCGCTTCAACGTGGCGGCCATGGCGGGCATGGTCATGTTGCCGGCCACGCCAAGAATGCGCAGGCCTGCAACATCGGGTCTTTCAACGGCGCGCAGATGCAGGTCGGCCACGTCGCGCACATCGACCACCGGGAAATCCAGCATGGGCACCATCGGATCCTTGCCGCGCAGAAGGCGGCGGATCACCCCGATGGAGCTGCCATAATGCCGATCCAGCGGCGGCCCCATCACGAAACCCGGGTTGATGGTGGTCAGCTGCAGCCCCGTCTCCTTGGCAAAGGCCCAGGCGGCCTGTTCTGCCAGGGTCTTTGACCGGGAATAGGCCGAGGTATCGGGCGCGTCCGGGTTGCACCAATCGGATTCGTCCTGTGGGCCCGCCTTGGCCGGATTGGTGACAGCGGCGGTGGATGACGTCAGCACCACCCGGTCGACACCCGCGTTGCGAGCGGCCCGCAGGGCGCGCAGCGTGCCTTCCACGGCGGGGCGGATCAGAACCTGCGGGTCTTTCGGTTGGGCCACCGGAAAGGGGGACGCAGTATGCACCACGGCATCCACGCCGCTTGCTGCCTCTTGCCAGCCGGCGTCACTTTCAAGGTCAAGCGTCACGAAGGACAGCCGGTCCAGCGCCTCGGCCCCCACTGCCGGCAGCAGGGCCGCGCGCACCTCATCCCTCCGGGCAGGCGTGCGGAGCGACCCGCGCACCTCATGGCCAGCCAGCAGAAGGCGCGCGGCGACATGTTTGGCGATAAAGCCGGAGATTCCGGACAACAGCAGGGTTTGCGGCATGGGTTGGACTCAGACAACAAAGGGGAGAGGCGCTGAAATAGCGGCCTCTGCCCCCAAGTCCATGCCGAAACTGTCAGTCGAGCAGGCGACGCGCGATGACCTGCGCCTGAATCTCGGCGGCGCCTTCAAAGATGTTCAGGATGCGCGCATCGCAGAGGATGCGGCTGATCTGGTATTCCAGCGCAAAGCCGTTGCCGCCGTGGATCTGCAGCGCATTATCGGCCGACGACCACGCCACCCGTGCCCCCAGCAGCTTGGCCATGCCCGCCTCAAGATCGCAGCGCTTGTCATGGTCTTTCTGCCAGGCGCTGAAATAGGTCAGCTGGCGGGCAACCATGATTTCCACCGCCATCATCGCCAGTTTCGAGATGATGCGGGGGAATTCGATCAGTGATTTGCCGAATTGCTTGCGGTCCTCGGCATAGCGCATCCCGGTTTCCAGCGCCGCCTGTGCCACGCCGATCGCCCGTGCGCCGGTCTGGATGCGGGCGGATTCGAAGGTTTGCATCAGCTGTTTGAAGCCCTGCCCTTCAACCCCGCCCAACAGGTTTTCACCGGCCACCTTGAAGCCGTCAAAGGCCAGTTCGTATTCCTTCATGCCGCGATAGCCCAGCACCTCGATCTCGCCGCCCGTCATACCGGGGGTGGGGAAGGGGGCCTCGTCGGTGCCGGGGATCTTTTCGGCCAGGAACATCGACAGGCCGCGGTAATCGGTGGTGTCGGGGTCGGTGCGGGCCAGAAGCGTCATCACATGGGTGCGGGCGGCGTGGGTGATCCAAGTCTTGTTGCCGGTGATCTCCCAGCCGTCATCGGTTTTCACCGCGCGGGTGCGCAAGGACCCAAGGTCAGAGCCGGTGTTCGGTTCGGTGAACACGGCGGTGGGCAGGGTTTCGCCCGAGGCCAGACGTGGCAGCCACTTGGCCTTTTGCTCGGGCGTGCCGCCGCACAGGATCAGCTCTGCCGCAATCTCGCTGCGGGTGCCCAGCGACCCGACGCCGATATAGCCGCGCGACAGCTCTTCTGAAACGACAACCATCGAGGCCTTGGACAGGCCGAAGCCGCCGAATTCCTCGGGTATGGTCAGCCCGAACACGCCCATATCCGCCAACTCTTCGATGATCCCCATGGGGATCAACTCATCGTTGAGGTGCCACTGGTGGGCAAAGGGCACCACCTTTTCGTCGGCATAGCGGCGGAACTGGTCGCGGATCATCTCCAGCTCTTCGTCCAGACCGGTGGCGCCAAAGGTCGCGCGTCCGGCGTTTTCGCGCATCAGGGCCACAAGGCGGGCGCGGGCGGCATGGGTGTTGCCTTCGGCCATCAGCCGGGCCGCCTCGGCCCCCGGAGC
The DNA here is from genome assembly GCA_023254015.1 of Paracoccaceae bacterium. Classification (GTDB taxonomy): domain Bacteria; phylum Pseudomonadota; class Alphaproteobacteria; order Rhodobacterales; family Rhodobacteraceae; genus Tabrizicola_A. The sequence goes on along the minus strand of JALQYS010000576.1, from coordinate 2,958 downwards.
GGGCGCCGTGATGCCCAGATCGGACAGGCGTGCCATTTCGCCCTGGCTCATCGGGATGCCGCCGCGGATCTGCGTCAGGTATTCGCCAAAGGCGATCTGCACGAGCAGCCCTTCGATCTCACCGAAGGTGCCGGCCTCTTGCAGCCGGACGGCCCAGGCGTGGGTCTGGCGCAGCGCCTCGGTATAGGTGGCCAGCCATGACAGCGCGTGCGCGGCATACTGGTTCGCCTCAAGCGCCGCACCAGAGATCTTGCCGGCGGTCGACACCATCGCGCGCAGCGCCTCGCGGCATTCGTCAAACAGCGCCTCGACTTCGGGCAGGGCTTTGGCGGTCAGGCCCAGAATATCGTCAAGCAGGGCGGCGGGGGTGCGGGAATCAAGGGCCATGGGCGCTGTCCTTTTGGGATTCTGCGGATGCAAATGGGTTAGTGGCTTTGCATCTGCAGCGCAATATCATTTCGTCAAGAGGGGTATGAGTTGATGGAATATGTCGCGGAGATTTTCTGGCTGCGCTTTCCCGCCCCAGCGGTTATCGCATGCAAAAAACCGGGGGGGCGGTGTGGACGACCTTTTGCACATGACGGGCGAGGCGGCGTTCTGGGGGGCGGTTGCCGTCACCCTGTTTGCCGGTTTCGTCAAGGGCGTGGCCGGATTTGCCATGCCGCTGATCATGATCTCCAGCTTTTCGGCCTTTCTGCCGCCGGAACAGGCGCTGGCCGGGCTGATCCTGCCGACGGTGATAACGAACATCTCGCAATCCACCCGGCAGGGCCTGGGGGCGGCATGGGACAGTGTCAGGACATACAGGCGGTTTCTTGTGGCGACGCTGGTGATGATCGTGGTCTCTGCCCAATTCGTGCGGGTGATCCCGCAGGGGCTGTTCCTGATGCTTTTGGGCCTGCCGATCACCCTTTATGCGCTGGCGCAGGTGACAGGGCGCAATCTGGCCCTGCGGCTGGAGCATCGCAACCGGGCCGAGTGGCTGCTGGGCGCCATCGGCGGGCTTTATGGCGGGGTCTCGGGGGTCTGGGGGCCGCCGCTGATCGTCTATCTCTTGTCGATCGGGGCGGAAAAGACGGAAACCGTGCGGGTGCAGGGGGTGGTGTTCCTGCTGGGGGCGGTCGTGCTGTTGGCGGCACATCTTCAGACCGGGGTGATGAGCGGGCCGAACCTGTGGTTCTCGGCCGCGCTGGTTCTGCCTGCCGCCCTTGGGCAGACGTTTGGTCAACGGGTGCAGGACCGGATGGATCAGGCCCGGTTCCGGCGCTGGACCCAAGGCCTGTTGGTGCTGACCGGTCTGAACCTGATCTGGCGGGCGCTGATGGCGGGGTAACCGCCCCCGTGATGGGGGCGGTCGTGGGATCAGCCGAGGATTTCGTCCTGATGCTCGCCCAGTTTGGGGGCGGGCCGGTCCAGCGACAGGGAGGCGCCCGAAAAGGTCATCGGGCTGCGCACGCCGGGCAGACCGCCGGGCGTGATCTTCATGGCGCGGGCCTGAACCTGCGGATCGTCGAACACCTCGGCCAGATTGTTGATCGGCCCTGCGGGCACGCCCTGATCTTCGCATGCCTGCAGAAGGTCGGCCTTGGCCCAGCGTTTCGTCGCCTCGGTGATGCGGGCCGTCATCTCGACCCGGTTGGCGATACGGTCGGCGTTGGTCAGGAAGTCCGGGGCCTTGGCCATGTCGTCCAGCCCCAGAATGGCGCACAGCCGCTGATACTGGGCGTCGTTGCCGGTGGCCAGGATGACCCAGCCGTCGGCGCAATCGAACACGGCATAGGGCGCAAGGTTGGGGTGCGCGTTGCCCATCATGGTGGGGGCCTTGCCCGACACCAGATAGTTCATCGCCTGATTGGCCATGATGGAGGTGGCCACATCCAGAAGCGCCATGTCGATATGCTGGCCCTCGCCGGTGCGGCCGCGCTGGACAAGGGCGGCAAGAATGGCCGTTGCGGCATAGACGCCAGTGAACACATCGGTCACCGCGACGCCCACCTTTTGCGGCTGGCCGTCAGGTTCGCCCGTCACGCTCATCAAGCCGGCCATGCCCTGGATGATGAAGTCATAGCCGGCGCGGTGGGCATAGGGCCCGGTCTGGCCAAAGCCCGTGATCGAGCAATAGATCAGCCGGGGGTTCACCTTGCGCAGGCTTTCATAATCAAGGCCGTATTTCGTCAGCCCGCCGACCTTGAAATTCTCGATCAGCACATCGGCATCGGCCACCAGACGGCGCACGGTTTCCTGCCCCTCGGGCGTGCGGAAATCGCAGGTAATGCCACGCTTGCCGCGGTTGGTGGCATGGAAATAGGCGGCCGATTTCTCGCCGTCGCGGTCGATGAAGGGCGGGCCCCAGCGGCGGGTATCGTCGCCCTCGGGCGCCTCGACCTTGATCACCTCTGCGCCCAGATCGGCCAGCGTCTGCCCTACCCAGGGCCCGGCGAGGATCCGGGCGAGTTCGACGACCTTCAACCCTTTCAGCGGCGCCTCTGACATGATCCGTTCCTTCTGTCTGCCCCAGTTGTGGGGAATAATGATGCATATGATGTTTGCACGTCGAACAGGAAACGCTAATTTGCCATGACTTCATGCAGGAAATGAATGAATGCGCCCTCGCCGCTTTTTACCCTCAATCAGCCAGCTTCTGGCGTTCGAGGCGGTTTTGCGAAGCCGTTCGACCACGGCGGCGGCGCGCGATCTGAACCTGACGCAAAGCACGGTCAGCCGTCTGGTTCAGACGCTGGAAGAGCAGTTGGGTTGCACGCTTTTCATTCGGCAACGCAAACGCCTGATCCCGACCGAGGCCGCGCTGTCCTATGGCGCCGATATCACGCGCGGGCTGAACTTGATCCAGCAGGCCAGCACCGCGCTTTTGGTGAACCCGGCCGGGGGGGCGCTGTCGCTCGCGACGCTGCCTACCTTCGGCACGCGCTGGCTTGCCCCGCGGGTCGGCGGGTTTCT
>JALQYS010000542.1 GCA_023254015.1 Paracoccaceae bacterium | reverse complement strand
AGTTGTTCCAGCGCTCGGTCAGCTCGTCCTTGTGGTCGATCCAGAACGCGTCCGACAGGAAGAGCGAGTCCTTGATGTTCTCGCCAGCCGGCAGGTTTGCCTCGACATCGGCAGGCAGCAGCCCGGCCGTCTCGATGTTGGTCGGCCCATAGGGCATCAGGCTGGAGAAGGTGGCCTGGTTCTGCGCCTCGGCCGCGGTTACGGACATGGCCGCGGCCACGAGAAACGTTGTGGATTTCAACAGATGCGTGGACCACATGACCGAACTTGACGCAAGCAAGCACCGGATCGGCGAACCCTATTCCAACGCCGAGGGCGGCAAATGCGGGCTCGTCCTGAAGGGAACGCTCGGGCTTGAACTGAATGACCGCAGCTTCACGATCGGCACCGGCGACAGCTTTGCCTTCCCGGCGCAGGCCATGGTCCGGTTCTGGAACGTCGGCGAGGAAGAGTGCGAGGTGATCTGGGTCGTCTCGCCGGCAACGGTGTAAAGGACGTTTCGCCTGCACTGCAGGCGCCGCGGCCGGGTCATGCGCCCCTCAGGGCAGACGCGATGGCCCCGGCTCCAGCCGCGCCACTTCCCGGCGGAAGTGGGGGGTGTCGCCGCGATCGTCGGGGGTGTCCAGCTCTTCGGCAAAGCGGCGTCCGGCATAGGTGGCCCAAGCAATCGGCCCGGGCGCGGCGGCATCGCCGATCAGCTTGACCGTGCGGATCCCGGCGCCCTCCCATTCGTCCTGCCGGGCGGTCAATGCGTGATAGAGGGCGTCATTCGGGCGCCGCGAGGTGACCATGACCACGGCATCGGCAGGCAGCGACGTGGTGCGACCACTCCAGACGCAGCCAAGCTGAATCTCTTTCGGGCCAATGGTCTCGGGCGCCCTGGACAGATGCACCTCGACCCCAAGCTCCAGCAGCCGGCGCATGATGGTTGCCTGTTCCAGCGTGTTTTCCGCCCATTCGGCAACCTTGGTGGCGGGGGTGACGAAATCCACGGTGCAGCCGCGCGCCACCAGAACCTCGGCCATCAGTGAGCCCATGTAGAAATGGTCGTCGTCATAGACCGTGACGCGCCCGGCCATCGGCCCCTGCCCTGCCATCAGGTCATCGGGGGAAAAGATCGGCATGGCCGCATCGGTCGGGATGGGCATGAGGTGCAGGCGGGCCACGGCATCGTGCCGCCAGGTGGCGCCGGTGGCAATCGCCACATGCTCGGCCCCCATGGCCAGCACGTCATCGGCTGTCAGCGGGCTGTCGCGGTAAACTTCCGCATTGGTCAGGGGCGCCAACTGCCCGGTGCGATAGTCGGCCACCCGGCCCCAGGCGGAAAGCCCCGGCAAGGTGCGTTCGCGCGCCACCCGGCCACCCAGAACCGTGCTCGCCTCGGCAAGCGTCACCCGATACCCGCGTCGGGCGGATTGCAGCGCGGCCTCCAGCCCCGTCGGCCCCGCGCCCACCACCAGCACGCTGGACGAAGGCCCCTTCGGCCGCGCCCGTTCGGGGTGCCAGCCCTTGCGCCATTCCTCCATGAAGGCGGTGTTCTGGGTGCAACGGCTGATGCCCCCGGTCATGTCGCCCGAGACGCAGATATTGCAGCCGATACATTCACGGATGTCGTCAAACCGGCCTTCCTCGATCTTTTTCGGCAGGAACGGGTCGGCGATCGAGGGGCGCGCCGCACCGATGAAATCCAGAATCCCCGACCGGATCTGCCGCACCATGGCGTCCGCACTGGTGAACCGCCCGACCCCCACCACCGGCTTCGACGTCAGCGCCTTGATCCCGCGCACAAGGTCCTCTTGCGCGCCTTCGGGCTTGAACCGCGAGGTGCCGCTGCACGCCTCCCATGTGCCATGGGCAAGGTCCCACAAGTCCGGCAGATCGCCATGCATTTCGATGAAATCACGCACCTCGGCGTTCGAGAATCCATAGGTCCCCGCCTCGTGCAGCGACATCCGGTAGGTGATGCCCAATTCGCCCTTGGTCACCTCGCGGGCGTCTTCGATCACCTCGCGCAGGAACCGGCCGCGATTCTCCAGCGACCCGCCGTATTCGTCGGTGCGGTGATTGGTGGCGCGCGACAGGAAGTGCTGGAAAATCCCGAACCCATGCGCGCCGTAAAGGCAGATCAGGTCAAACCCCGCCTGCTGGCTGCGCCGCACCGCGTTGCGGAACCAGCGCCGCAGGTCGCGGATATCTTCACGGTCCAGTGTGCGGGCCTGCACCGGGTCCGAGGTAAAGGTCAGGATCGGCCCGCCCGTCACCGCAAGGGGCACATCGCGCGAATAAAGGTTCGGCCCGTTGATGCCGGAATAGGCCAGCTGGATGCCCGCCAGCGCCCCGTGGCTTTTCATCGCCTCGGCCATGGCGGCAAGCGCGGGAATATCCTTGTCCTCCCACAGGTGCTGTTCGATGAAAGGGGTGATTTCGGATGATTGGTGAATCTCAGTCTGTTCGGTAAAGATCACGCCCCAGCCGCCCTCGGCCTTGGTGCGGCGCATCTCGGCGGCGGCTGACGGGTCACGGTAGCCACCGCCATTGCAATGCGGCACCTGATAAAAGCGGTTCTTTGCCAGCTTTGGCCCGATTTGAAGAGGCTGAAACAGGATGTCGTAGCGGCTGTCTTTCGGCATGGCTCAGATCTTCCGGAAATCAAGGCTTTGGGTGGAAACGCGGGCCGGATCGACCGGCGGGACATCGGCGATCAGCAGGGCAGGATGGTCGCCGGCCTGGGCCAGCACCTCGCCATGGGGTCCGGCAATCAGGCTGCCGCCGACATAGGTCAGATCGCCCTCGCTGCCGCAGTAATTGGCATAGACGATGGCCAGCCCGTGATTGGCGGCCATGGCCGGCACAGTATGGCGCACGACATGGGTGAAGGGCATCATATTGGCCGTCGGCACCAGGATCGCCTCGACGCCCCTATCCGCCAAGGCGGCGACATGGGGGGCAAATTCGATGTCATAGCAGATCAGAAGCGCCAGCTTGCGGCCTGCCAGATCAAAGGTGCAAAAAGCATCGCCGGGGGCATAGATCGCCTTTTCGCGCGGGCCGTAAAGCTGGATCTTGCGGTAATGGGCCAGCGTTTCGCTATCCGGGCCAAGGCACAGGGCCGAGTTGTAAATCCGCCCCTCCGCCGCCTCGGCATAACCGAACACCAATGCGGTTTTGGCAGACCTGGCGGCCCGCGCCAGACGGGCCAGCGCCGGGGCATCCGGCGACAGCCCCGCAATTTCGGGGCGGTTATAGCCGGGCAGGAACACTTCGGGCGCGACCAGAACCATGGCGCCGGCCGCCGAAGCCGCCCGCAGTGCGGTTTCAAGGCGGTCACAGGCCGCGTCAAGATCGCCCGCAGGCGAGGTGGTTTGCAGGACCGAAAGGCGCATGGGATCACCGGGGTTCAAGGCCCCGCGCTGGCAGGCCGCGCGGGGCCGAAGGGGTTACTTCTTCAGATTGATCCAGATCGCATCATAAAGCTTCTGGGTTTCCTCGTCGCAGACCTGAATGAAGCTGCCCGGAGCCACCGTGGCAGGCGGATTGGTTTCGGGGCTGGACTTGATCGCCTCATCCAGGAACGGCTCTACCCCCAGCACGCCCGAGGTATAGGCGGCATAGTTGGTGACGGCGGCGGCGTTTTCCGGCTGCAACAGGAAGTTCATGAATTTCAGCGCATTGTCGCGGTTCGGCGCGTCTTTCAGCAGCACCATGTTGTCCATCCAGACGACATAACCCTCTTTCGGATAGGCATATTCGACATTGGCCCCTTCGGCGCGAGCCTTGGCGGAAAAGCCGTTATAGATCATGCCGGCCGCCGCATCACCCGAAACCAGAACGTCCTTCGCGGTGTCGGACCCAAAGCTCGCCCAATTTGCCTTGGCCGTCACCAGCATATCTGACAGCGCCTTCAGCTGTGCCTTGTCGGTCGAACATTGCGGGATGCCCATGTAAATCGACCCCAGCGCCAGAACTTCGCCTTGGCTGTCCAGCACGTTGATCTTGCCCTTCAACTCCTCGGGCGGGTCGAAGATCATCGACAGACTGTTGATATCGCCCTTGTAAACGTCACGATTCACGCTGAACGCAGTCGTGC
>JALQYS010000509.1 GCA_023254015.1 Paracoccaceae bacterium | reverse complement strand
TGTGCTCTTCCGATCTAATGGCACCTCATCCGGCACGGGGCGGGATTCCACCGGCGTTCTACTTCATACTAATGTCAATATCTCGGCCACCGGCACAGGCAATGTGACGATTACCGGCGCCACAACGAATGGAGTCGATTTCCAGCGGCGATTTCACCGCGCGTTGCCAGGTCACCAGCGCGGTACAATCGGTGAAACGGACATTGGGCAGGTTCTTCACCAGTGCTGCATAGGCGGCGGCGGAGAAATAGTAATTGTCCATCTCGACCCCGACCTTCAGGCTGCCCCAGCCCCGGTCGGTCAGAATCCCCGACAGGTAGTCCATCGGGTGACGTTCGGTCGATTGCACGTAATGATCGGGATAGCCGATGATGTTCTCATCGCGCAGATAGGCGGTCAGCTTCGCACCATTCGCATCCTGGCCGCGACCGAACCAGATCGGCTCGCCATCGGGGGGCACGATCACGCATTGATGCACATAGAACGACCAGCCATCGTAACCCGTCAGCCAGTTCATGTTGGACGGGTCGGTGACGATCAGCAGGTCGACGCCCTTTGCCGCCATCGCGCGCCGCGTCTTGTCCAGACGCGCGGCGAATTCGGCGCGGGTGAAGCGTAGGTCCACATCTGGCATGGGGTTCTCCTTCAGGCGAACTGGGTTGGAATGGGTGTTTCTCAAACGGTAAAGGACTTGCCGGCGCCTGCGGCACGGGCGCGGTCGACGGCAAGGGCCGCGATGGCGGTGTCCTGGATGCCGGTGCCGGTCAGGTCGGCCAGCGTGATCTGGGCCGGGTCGCTGCGCCCCGGCAGAAGGCCCGCGATCACCTGGCCGAGTTCGGGGAAGGTCCGGTCGGCGGGAACCGCACCGGCGGCGATGGCATGATGCAATTCGCCCAGAACGCGGGTTTGCGACAGGCGGTCGGCAAAATAGCTGGCCTTCGCCAGCAGCCCAGACGCTACTTCGTTCTTGTGCTCGGCGTCCGACCCCATGGCGGTGACGTGCTGGCCGGGGGCTGCTTCATGCAGGATCGGGCGGGTTGCGGGCGTCGTGGTGACGATCACGTCCGCACCCGACGTCGCCTCATCGACCGTCATGGCGGGTGCAGCTGCAAGGCCGCGCTTGTGAAGTCGGTCACAGAGTGCCGCGGCCTTTTCCGGTTCCCTTGCCCAGATCCGGAACTGGCGGATGGACCGCACCAGCGACAGCGCCACGGCCTGCATTTCCGCCTGCATGCCCGCACCGAGGATCGCGGCAGTCGCGGCGTCTTTGCGGCTCAGATGCCGTGCGGCAACGGCACCTGCGGCGGCCGTGCGCACGTCGGTCAGATAACCATTGTCAAGTAACAGCGCCTGCACCAGCCCGGTCTTGGCCGAAAGCACCACCATCATCCCGTTGGTCGAAGGCAGTCCGATCTCGGGGTTGCCAAAGAAGCCGGGGCTGATCTTGATGGCGAAGTGATCGATGCCCGGCACATAGGCCGTCTTGACGTCCACCTCGCCCCGGTGTTCGGGAATGTCGAGCCGCAGGATCGGTGGCATCGCCACGGGCTTAGTCGCCAGTGCGCGGAATGCGTCCTCGACACAGTCCACGACGGCAAGGTCAAGCGGTACCAGCGCGCGCAGGTCGGTTTCGGTCAGGATGGTGACGGGGTCTCTCATGCGGCCTGTCCTTGCAGGATGCGGGCGAAAGTGTCGGGGGCGACGTTGGCCCCTGAAAGAATGCAAAGGGTGGCGGGGCCGACGCTGACCCGGCCCGAAAGGATCGCGGCAACGCCGACGGCGGCAGCGCCTTCGACCGCATCACCGGTGACGGCATGGATGTGGCGCATGGCGGCGGCGATCTCGTCTTCCGAGACCAACACCACATCGTCGAGCAACGCGCGGCACATTTCGAAGGTCACGCAGTTGCGAAGGCCGATGCCGCCACCGAGCGAGTCGGCCAGCGTCGGCTCCTCCATCACCTCGACCGGCTGGCCTGCGGCCAGGCTTGCCGCCATTGCCGCGCCGCGCTGCATGGAGACGCCGATCAACCGGATCGAAGGCGACAGCGCCTTGACGGCCGCGGCGACGCCGGCGGCAAGCCCCCCACCCGAAAGTGGGATCAGCACGGCCGAGGGCGCGGGACAATCCGCCAGCAATTCAAGGCCAAGCGTTCCTTGCCCCGCGACGACCGCGGGGTGATCGAAGGGCGGCACTTCGGTCAGCCCTTCCTCGGCCACCGCGCGCTGAACCTCGGCCATCGCCTCGTCCTGGCTTTGCCCCGTGATGCGGACTTCGGCGCCAAGGTCGCGCACCGCCTGCACCTTGTTGGCGGGCACCAGATGCGACAGGCAGACCACCGCCCGCACCCCCGCCGCCCGCGCCGCATGGGCAAGCGCGCGGCCATGATTGCCGGTCGAGGCGGTGACAACCCCGCGTGCAAGCTGGTCGGGCGGCAACGACAGGATTGCATTCGTCGCCCCGCGCAGCTTGAAGGCGCCGGTTTTCTGCCGGTATTCCTGCTTGAGCAGCACATCCTTCAGACGCGGATCTACCTGTAGCGGCGTTCGCCGAACCCGGCCGCGAATACGCGCCTCGGCCGCGCGAATGTCGTCAAGCGTGACTGGCAGAGGCTTGCTCATGAGGGCAGACCCAGCGTCATGAGATGCCCCGGAGCAAGCGCGCCTGTCACCCCGCACAGCCGCGCGACGTTCCAGGCGGCGGCATAGTTGGACGACAGTGCCGGAATGCCCGCCGCAGCTTCGATTCGGTCGATCACTCCGGCGGCGCGCACTGCCGTGCAGGAGATGAACAGTGCATCCGAAGCCGGATCGGCAGCTTCGGCGGCCAACTCCACCAGATCATCTAGCGCGATCCGGGCCATATCCCGGTCGTCAGTCAGGTTCAGGCAGGTGAAGCGGTCGATGGCGAGGCCCTCGGCCTCGAACATCGCCGCCATCGGGCGCGAGGTCTCGACCGTATAGGGGGTCAGCACCGAGATCCGCCGCGCGCCCATCGTCCGCAGCCCGTTCAGGGCGCCGGACACCGGCGTCACCACCGGGCAGCCGGGCTTGCCCCTGGCCACCTGCGCCCGCACCGCGGCATCGCCGATGCAGACCGAGGCCGAGGTGCAGCCGTAGACGATGGCGTCCAGCACCTCGCCCGGCAGGATGAGGGCGGCCCCTTCGGCCAGATCGCCCTCCATCGCCCGCAGGGTCTCGGGCGTCACCGGATTGGCGAAGGGAATGCGGTTCACATAGACGCCGATCCCGGTGGGACCAAGGATGCGGGCGAAATCCACCTCGGTCGTGTGATCGGTCGACAGCGCCACAAGGCCGACGCGATGGGCGACGGGGCGGGGGTCGAGGCGCGGCTTGCGCGGGGAAATCAGGATGTCGGTCATTTGCCAAGCCTTCCGTAGCGGTGTTCCAGCCACCGCAGGATCACCACGGAAACCAGGCTCATGCCAAGGAAGAAGACGCCGACCATCGTCATCGGCTCGATATAGCGATAGCTTGAATTGGCGACCGACTTTGCCTGGTTCATCAGTTCCAGCACGGTGATGGCCGACAAAAGCGGCGTTTCCTTGAACATCGCGATCAGATAGTTCGCCAGCGCCGGGATCATCGGCGGCACCGCCTGCGGGACGATCACATGCACCCAGGTCTGCCGCGTGGTCAGGTTGGTGGCGCGCGCGGCCTCCCACTGGCCGCGTGGCACGTTCTCAATCCCCGCGCGATAGACCTCGGCGGTGTAGGTGGCATAGTGCAGCCCCATGCCGATTACGCCCGCCACCAGCGGCGGCAGCAGGATGCCGATATCGGGCAGGACGTAGAAGATGAAGTAGAGCTGCACCAGCAGCGGCGTGCCGCGAATGAATTCGACCAAGAACGACACCGGGCGCGCGACAAGGCGGTTCGGCGACCGCCGCGCGATGGCGAAGACCAAGCCCAGCACCGCCGCGACGATGGCCGACAGGAGCGTGATGAGCAGCGTAAGCTTCAAGCCCTGAAGCAGGGTCGGCGTGATTTCGGCGACGAAGGCCCAGTTCCACTGCATCCTAGCGCACCCCCTCAAGGCCGCGCGTCATCCGGCGCTCCAGCTTCCGCACCAGGGTCGAAATGACGAGCGCCATGGCAAAATACAGTAGCAGGATCATGGCAAAGGGCACCAGCGTGCTGCCGGTCTGGGCCCGCACGATCTGGGCCTGAAAGGTCATGTCCGTCAGCGAGATCAGCGAGACAACCGCCGTGGCCTTCAACAGCTCGATCGCGTTGTTGCCGAAGGTGGGCAGCATCAGGGGCAGCGCCTGCGGCAGGATCACATGGCGCATCCGCTGGACCTTGGTCAGGTTCAACGCGACCGTCGCCTCATACTGGTCTTTCGGCACCGAAAGGATCGCGCCGCGCACTACCTCGGCGGCGTAGGCGCCCACGTTCAAGCCAAGCGCCAGCACGCCAGCCGCCAGCGGCGACAGGCTGATGCCCATGAACGGCAGCACGAAATAGGCCCAGAACAGCTGGACATAGATTGACGTGCCGCGGAAGAATTCGATGTAAAGCGTGGCAAGCCAGCGCAGCGGCCACCAGGGTGCGATCCGGCCAAGCCCGGCGGTGAAAGCCGCCAGCAGCGCCAGGACGGAACCGAACAGCGTCAACTGGGCGGTCACCAGAGCCCCCTGAAGGATCAGGGTCAGATATCCGGACCATTCGGGCATGTAGGGGAGCCTTCATCGCAAGGTTGACCGGATGGCGCCACTGGCGGCGCCATCCGGCAGAAGATCACTCGCCGCAGAGCTTGGCGCGGCTGGTCGACATTGCAGCTGCCGCCGAGAAGCCATAGGGTTCGATGATGGCGGCGAATTCGCCGGATTCCTTCATCTTGGCCAGTTCGGCGTCGAAGGCATCGCGCAGCGCCGTGTCTTCCTTGCGGAACGCCGCGCCGTCGCAGTAGACCGGGGCGCCCTCGACGGGAGAGATCTTCTCGAGGTTGGGATCGTTCGCCTTGGTCAACAGGTCGGAGATCGACAGGACCGGCAGCGAATAGACGTCGATCCGGCCATCCTGCACCATTTTCAGGCCGGACTGGCCATCCGGAACGACGATCACGCGGTCACGCGGCACGCCGGCTTCGAGCGCAAGCTTTTCCTCGGTTCCGCCGCCCGGAGCCCCGATGGTCGCCGTCGGATCGGCAGCAATATCGGCATAGGACTTGAACCCCTTGGGATTGCCCTTGGGCACGAGGAAAGCTTCGGCGTCACACAGGACCGGCTCGGAATAGGCAACGGCCTCGCAACGCTCGGGCTTCATGAACAGCCCGGCGGTGATGGCATCGTGCCGCCCTGCCTGAAGGCCGGGAATCATCGCCCCATATTCAGAGATGGAAGCGACAACTTCGGGCACACCAAGGCGCTTGAAAATCTCGCGGGCAACATCCGGGGCCGCACCGGAAACCTTTCCGTCAGCGGCAACCGCAGTGAACGGCGGTTCGTTCGCGATGGCGATGCGGACGAAACCCTGGGCTTTCAGGTCGTCAAGGGTTTCTGCCAGGACAGTGGCGGGCGCCGCGAGCAAGGCAAGGGTCAGAAGGGTCTTTCTCATGATGGTCCTCTTTCTGTTGGGGCTGTGGTCAGACGCGATGCCCTGCGGCGATGATCTTGCGCAGGAACGATTGGGTTCGTTCGTGCGTCGGATTTCGGAAGATCTGCTCGGGCGGGCCCTGTTCGACGATGTGCCCCTTGTCGAAGAAAAGGACGCGGTCGGCGAACTCGTGGGCGAAACCCATCTCATGCGTGACCAGAAGCATGGTCATGTCGGTCTCGGCGGCGAGGCGCTTCATGACCAGAAGAACCTCTTCGACAAGCTCGGGGTCGAGCGCGCTGGTCACCTCGTCGAAAAGCATAATGCGCGGCTGGAGCGCGAGCGCGCGGGCGATTGCCACCCGTTGCTTCTGGCCGCCGGAAAGCTGGCTCGGCATGGCCTGCGCCTTGTCGGACAGCCCCACCATTTCAAGCAGCTCCTTCGCCCGCGCTTCGGCCTTCGCCTTTGGCTCACCCTTGGTCAGGACGGGCGCGAGGGTGATGTTGTCCAGCACCGACTTGTGCGGAAACAAATTGAAGTGCTGGAAGACCATGCCGATATGGCTGCGCATGTGATGAAGGTGCGCCTCGTCCGCAGGCAGTTCCCGGTCGCCCCGCCGCATATGGTAGAGTTGCTCGCCGCAAACTTCGATATGGCCGCCAGTGATGGTTTCAAGCGTCATCAGGATGCGCAGGATGGTCGTCTTGCCGGACCCGGACGGGCCGATGAGCGCGAGCTTCTCGCCGGGCATCACGTCGAAGGACAAGCCGTCCAGCACCTTCAGCGCCCCGAAGGCCTTTTCCAGTCTGTCGATGCGGATGATCGGTGCCGTCACGCCTGTCTCCCCGGGCTGCATGTTGCGGGGACAATTGTATCGACTTCAAATCATGTCAATTGATAAATAATCTCATTACAATTTTTCTCGGCTCGGGGTTCGGTCCCGGAAATCAAATGGTCGGCAGCAGCACTTCGGGAACATCGGAAAGCATCGCCGCAACGATGGAGAGCCCGCTGCGCAGCTCCTCGGCGCGGGTCGATCCCAGCGAAATGCGAATCGCATCGCGACGCCATCGCTCCGAGGCGCGGAACGCATTGCCCGCCGCCACGGCCACGCCGCGATGCCGAGCCTGCGTGACGAAGTTCTCCTCGGTCCAGTCTTCGGGCAGCGGCAACCAGAGGTGCAGGCTGTTGTCGTGGCAGACGGGCATTGCCGACCCGAGGACTTCGAATGCAAGTGCATGGCGTTCGGACATGGCCCGGGCCTGCCAGGCCGCCAGATCCGCCACGGTTCCGTCCTCTACCCAGTGTGACAGCAGGTCAGCCATCGGTGGCGTAGCCATCCAGTTGGCGGTCAGATGGCGGTTAGCCATGGCTGTGGCATAGCGCGGCGGCGCATGAAGATATGCCATGCGCAACCCTGGAACGGTGATCTTGGTAAAGCCCGCGATATGGAGCGTGCGTTCCGGGGCAAGTGCGGCGAAAGCCGGGGGCCTGTCGGGGATCATCACGTTCAGGATGTCATTCTCGATGATGGCGAGGTCGTGCAGGCGCGCGACCTCGACCAGTTCCGAGCGGCGGTCGGCGGGCATCACCATGGCCAGAGGATTGACAACATTGGGTTGCAGATAGACGGCGCGGATTGTCCCCTTGCGCGCCACCTCGTGCAGTCCGGCGGGCAGCATGCCGAATTCGTCCATCGCCACGCCTTCGAGATGCAGGCCCAGATAGGTGCAAAGCGGCATCAGCAGATGATGGGTCAGGGCTTCGGCGGCCACACCCGCCCCGGGCGGAGCGACGCTCATCACGGCGGCCGTAATGGCGGGCGTGGCGCCATTCGTCAGGACAATGCCAGGTGCTTCGACCGGAATGCCCTGCCGCAGCAGCCAGTCGGTCGCCACGGCACGGTGATGCGGCATCACCATGTTCGGCCGGAAGGACAAGGCCGAAGGCGCGGTGAGATTCTCGGCAAGCCAGGCAAACCCCGCGCGCATCCGTTCCAGATGCATCGCCTCGACCACGGGCTTCAGGATCGACAGGTCGATCACCTTGCCCGGACGTTCCGGCAGGTAGGGCTGTCGCGCCTCGGCGCCCGAACCCAGCACGAAAGAGCCGCGTCCGACCTCGCCCGCGACCAGGCCGCGGCGGATCAACTCATCATAGGCGCGGCTGACGGTCTGGACCGAAAGCCCCAGCGCATCGGCGAGCTTTCGGTGCGGCAAAAGGCGGCTTCCGATCGGCAGGGTGCCATCCTCGATGGCGCGGACGAACTGCTCGGCCAGTGACAGATAGGCCGGTCGTGAAAGATCTGCGGGATTTGGCATCCAGATTGTCATGATTGCCAATCTGAACAATTTCATATCAATCTGCAAACAAAGAGTTGCGAGGCCTTGATGAAACTGGACGTGATCGACCTGCGTATCCTTGATGCTGTGCAGAGGGACGGACGCATCACAAAGCTGAAGCTGGCCGAAGTGGTCGGCCTGTCGCCCACGCCTTGCTGGCTGCGACTTCGCAGGCTGGAGCAGGCGGGGGTCATCGCAGGTTGGCACGCGCGGCTTGCGCCACGGCGCATCGCCCCCTTCGCCACCGTGCTGGTGGAGGTGACGCTCGCCAATCACCGCCAGGCCGACTTCGAGCGGTTCGAGCGTGCCGTGGCACGAACGGAGGAGATTGTCGCCTGCTGGTCGGTGGGTGGCGGAGTGGACTATTTCCTGAAGGTGGTGGCAAAGGACATCGACGCCTATCAGCGTCTGGTCGACCGGATGCTGGCGCAGGAAATCGGAATCGATCGCTATTTCACCTATATCGTTACCAAGGTGGTGAAGGAAGACGGGGCGCTGCCAATGGCGCTCTTCGGGGGCGAATAGAGGATCTCTCTATGGCGCCCCCATGTCGCAGGTGATTCAGGCCACGGCGACGGGTCAGTTTGGTCCCCTTCTCTGTATTTGCTGCGGCAGTCTCGGGGCAAGCCATTCTGGAGCCCGCCCGATGAACACCTGCGCCCCGCTCTCCACCCATGCCGCATTGTCGCGCCTGTCTGACCGCACGCTTCTGCGCACGCTCGGCCATATCGGTGGGCGCTGGACCGCTTCCCCCGACGCCGCCGACTTTGCCGTGACCGACCCGGCGAGCGGCGCGACTGTGGCGCGTGTGGCGTCACTGGGCTTGGCCGAGACCGATGTCGCCATCGCCGCGGCAACTGCCGCCTTCCCAGCCTGGAGGGACCGGCTGCCGCAGGAGCGCGCCCGCGTCTTGCGCAAGTGGGGCGAACTGATGCTGGCCGCGACCGAGGATCTGGCCCTGATCATGACACTGGAACAGGGCAAGCCGCTCGCCGAATCGCGCGGCGAGATCGCCTATGCGGCCGAGTTCCTCGACTGGTACGCGGGCGAGGCGCTGCGCGTGAACGCCGAGAGCGTCACCCCGCATTTGCGCGATGTCGAGATGATCGTGCGGCGCGAGGCGCTGGGGCCGGTCGGCGTGGTGACACCCTGGAACTTCCCGTCCGCGATGATCACCCGCAAGGTAGCGGCGGCGCTGGCGGCGGGCTGCACCTGTGTTGTGCATCCTTCGGCCGAAACGCCGCTGTCGGCGCTGGCGCTGGCCGAACTGGCCGAGCGCGCGGGCCTGCCGGCGGGGGTCATGAACGTGGTGCCCGGCGACGCGGCGACTATCGTCGGCGCCATGTGCACCGATCCCCGGCTTCGCGCGATGTCCTTCACCGGCTCGACCGGGATCGGTCGCCTGATCGCCGCGCAATGCGCGCCGACGATGAAGCGCCTGACGATGGAGCTTGGCGGCCACGCGCCCCTGATCGTCTTTGCCGATGCAGACCTGGATCGCGCGGTGAAGATTGCGATGGATGCAAAGTTCGCCACGTCCGGCCAGGACTGCCTTGCCGCCAATCGCATCTATGTCGAACGTGCGATCCTGCCCGCCTTTTCGGCCAGGTTGGCCGAGCGTGTCGCCGCGCTGAAGGTCGGCCCGGGGCTGGAGCCGGGCACTGACATCGGCCCGCTGATGCATGCACGCGCGCTGGCAAAGGTGGCGGAACAAGTCAAGGATGCGGTGGCGCGCGGTGGCCGGATCGTTACCGGCGGTGGGGTAGACCCCGATCTGGCCCTTGCCTACCGACCCACACTGATCGAAGGTGCGCCGGATGATGCGCTGATCCCAGTCGTCACCACCGAGGCGGTTGTCACCGGAGGTTGCTCGAACCTGGATGGTTGAGAAGTCGTCATCCTTACCCACTTCGAGCAGGGAAACGTCGAACGTTCCACCACCGAGGTCGAATACGAGAATGAGCTCGTCTTCCTTACCCTTGTCGAGA
The DNA here is from genome assembly GCA_023254015.1 of Paracoccaceae bacterium. Taxonomy (GTDB): domain Bacteria; phylum Pseudomonadota; class Alphaproteobacteria; order Rhodobacterales; family Rhodobacteraceae; genus Tabrizicola_A. The sequence continues at coordinate 247 of JALQYS010000509.1, read as the reverse complement.
CCGTAAGCCAGAGCAGCTGCGGTGGGCTCGTTGATAATACGCAGAACGTTCAGACCTGCGATCTCACCGGCATCCTTGGTTGCCTGACGCTCAGCGTCGTTAAAGTAAGCAGGAACGGTGATGACTGCATCGGTGACGGTGTCACCGAGGTAGGTCTCAGCGTCGCGCTTGAGCTTGCCTAGAATACGAGCGGAAACTTCCTGAGGGGTGTACTTCTTGTCGTCAATCGCAACGGTCCAGTCGGTAC
>JALQYS010000476.1 GCA_023254015.1 Paracoccaceae bacterium | reverse complement strand
ACCGTCGTGGTCGGCGTGAACCGCTGGACCGAGGCCGCGCCCTCACCGCTGACGGCCGGGGATGGCGCGATCATGGTGGTGGACGCCGCCGCCGAGGCCGATCAGATCGCCCGCCTGCAGCAGTGGCGGGCAGGCCGGGACGAGACCCGGGTGCAGGCCGCTCTTGCTGCATTGCGGCAGGCCGCAGCCTCGGGCGCCAATATCATGCCCGCCTCGATTGCAGCCGCCAAGGCGGGCTGCACCACGGGCGAATGGGGCGCCATGGTGCGCGGGGCCTTTGGTGAATACCGCGCGCCGACGGGCGTGTCGCGTAGCCCGTCGAACCGGACCGAAGGGTTGGAGCCGGTGCGCGAAGCCGTGGATGCGGTGTCGTCGAAACTGGGCCGCCGGCTGAAATTCCTTGTCGGCAAGCCCGGCCTTGACGGCCATTCGAACGGGGCCGAACAGATTGCCGCCCGCGCCCGCGATGTGGGGATGGACATCCATTATGAAGGCATCCGCCTGACGCCCGCCGAAATCGTCTCGGCCGCGGCGGATCAGGAGGCCCATGTGGTGGGCCTGTCGATCCTGTCGGGCAGCCATATCCCGCTCATCACCGAAACGCTGGAGCGGATGCGCGCGGCGGGCCTTGGCCATATCCCGCTGGTCGTGGGCGGCATCATTCCCGAGGACGACGCCAAGGCCCTGCGCGCCATGGGCGTGGCCGCCGTCTATACGCCCAAGGATTTTGAGCTGAACCGCATCATGCTGGATATCGTCGCCCTGGTCGACAGCGCGCCCGTGGCGGCCGAGTAACCTTTGCGGATTTCCGGCCCCTGCCCGGCCGGAAATCCACCCGACTTGCGCCAGATCAAGGTTTTCAGCACCGATCCGCCAAGAATGGACCGAACTTCAAGGCAGGAGTCGGCCATGTTTGATCGTATCAAGACCCTCATCGAGCGTTGGAATGAAGTCCGCGAGGTCGAGGCGCTTTCCCAGCGCGATCTTGCCGATCTGGGCATGAGCCGCAGCCAGGTAGAGGCCTTTGTGCGCATGCCCCATGACGTGCCCGACCGCGTCGTGGCGATGGCGCGCATATTCGGTCTGGACGAGAACGACGTGAAAGCCAACCACGCCGAATGGCTGGAACTTCTGCAGACCTGCGGCACCTGCAAGGAACGGGGCGCCTGCAGCTTTGTCCTGGATCGCAGCCATCTGTCGCATCCGCAGGACTGCAGCTTCTGCCTGAACGCCCACCGCTTTGACGAGAAGGCCCACAGCCACGCCTGAGGGGCTTTTCGCCGTCGCCGCTCTGTCATAGCCTGCCACAAAACGGAGGCTGTGATGACGTTTCATATCGGTGCCAAGGCCGGCGAGATTGCCGAAACCGTGCTTTTGCCGGGCGACCCCTATCGCGCGCGGTGGGCGGCGCAGAAATTCCTGCAAAACCCGGTTCTGGTGAACGAGGTGCGCGGGATGCTGGGCTATACCGGCACCTGGCGCGGGCAGCGGGTGACGATCCACGGCTCGGGCATGGGGATGCCGTCGCTCTCCATCTATGCCAATGAATTGATGAAGGATTACGGCGCCCAGACGCTGATCCGCATCGGCAGCGCGGGGGCCCTGCAGCACCATGTAAAGGTGCGCGATGTGGTTCTGGCCCAAACCGCCAGCACCTGCGGCAGCCCCTCTCGGTCGATCTTCCGCGAGCTGAACTTTGCCCCCTGCGCCGACTTTGGCTTGCTCAAGGCCGCGCATGAGGCGGCGCTGAAGATCGGCGTGCCGGTGCATGTCGGCGGGATCTATTCCTCCGACACCTTCTATGACGAACGCCCCGACCTGAGCGCCGAGCTGCAACGCCACGGCACGCTTTGCGTCGAGATGGAGGCGGCCGAGCTTTATCACCTCGCCGCCCGCCATGGCCGCCGGGCACTGGCCGTGCTCACGATCTCGGACCACATCCTGACGCATGAGGCCCTGCCCGCCGATCAGCGCGAAACCAGTTTCGGCGCGATGGTCGAGGTGGCGCTGGAGGCGGCTTTCGCCTGATCTGCCCGACGGCCGCGGGCGCGCGCCCCGGAGTTTTGCAAAACTCCGGAGCGATTTCTTGCAAGAAATCGGCTCAGCGCCCGTGGCTGCGGTCATAGCCATTTGCCGGCGACGGATGCCAGCCCACAGGCGGGGCCTTGGGACGGAACACCTCGACCAAGAGCGGATGGCAGGCAGCCTGATCCGACGAATGTTCCGCGCTGCAATCGCCGCCGGGACAGGCCGAAAGCGCGCCAAGAAGGTCGATCTCGGCAAAGAACTCGATGAAATCGCCGGGCCGCACTGGGCTGGCTTTCATGAAATACTGCCCCGTGTCGCGGGTGAAGCCGGTGCACATGAACACGTTCAGCACATCATGGACATGAGCCTCGGCCAGAGGCAGCGGCAGGCCCGTGCGGTCAGCCAAGGCGCGGGTCAGGTTGGAATGGCAGCAATGGTGGTATTGTCCGCCCTGAGACAACAGGTTGTGGGTATAAGGGTCGCAGCGCGTGCCGATCACATCATGCACCCCGCCGCCGAAGGCGTCGAACTGATACCAGTCCAGCGTATCCTCGGTGATCGTCGCCATCGCCCGCAGATGCGGCAGGCACGACCACATCCGGTCTCCGGCTGACAGATGCGTGCCATGCAAGGCGCGCGTCTTGCCCGAAAAGAACCGCTCTCCCAGATCCGCGGCATTCCACAGGTTCAGATCGCCCACCTGCGGGCCTTCCACGCTGGTGATGCGGAAGAAATGACCGGCGGGGGCATCAAAGCAGCGGGCCTCTCGGGCCGGCACCAGCACCTCGGCCACCTTCTGCCAGCCTTCACGGGCGGCGTGATAGGGGGCAAGGTCGGGCGCGGGCAAGCCCTGAACCGGATAGCAGATGACAGGGCGCACAGCCTTGCGGGCGGCGGCGTCGGGCGGGGCGGGGTGGGCGGGATGAGTTGGCTTCATGGGCCGAACCTGCCGCGAAACGGCCCGCCCATCAAGCCCGCAGACAGTGCCGCGGGCCCGCCGCCCCCTTTTGCACCGCGCCGCAAGCCGCGCAGCGCCACTGCCCCGCCGCCTTTTCCTGCCGCCAGAGGCACGCCCGCGTCAGCGTAGATCCACGCCGCGCGAACCACGCATAGGCAAAGACGCCGATGAGAAGGACGAGAAGAAGGAGCGGCATCGGTTCTCCTCATTTCCCCCCACCCCCTCCCCACGAGCGGGAGGGGAGCCGCGAGGGCAGCAAAGGCAGTAACATTTTCAGGCCGGGAACCTCCCCTTCCCTCGTGGGGAGGGGATGGGGGTGGGGGGCCTTACACCACCCGGTCGACCATCATCTTCTTGATCTCGGCAATCGCCTTGGCCGGGTTCAGACCCTTCGGGCAGGTCTTGGCGCAGTTCATGATCGTGTGGCAGCGATAGAGCTTGAAGGGGTCTTCAAGGTTGTCCAGACGCTCGCCCGTAGCCTCATCCCGGCTGTCGATGATCCAGCGATAGGCGTGCAAGAGCGCGGCCGGCCCGAGGTATTTGTCGCCGTTCCACCAGTAGGACGGGCAAGAGGTGGAGCAGGATGCGCACATCACGCATTCATAAAGACCGTCGAGTTTCTTGCGGTCTTCGATCGACTGGCGCCATTCCTTGGCGGGGCGGTTGGTCTTGGTTTCCAGCCAGGGCATGATGCTGGCGTGCTGAGCGTAGAAATGCGTCAGGTCGGGGATCAGGTCCTTGATGACCGGCATGTGGGGCAAGGGATAGATCTTCACATCGCCCTTCACCTCATCCAGCCCATAGATGCAGGCCAGCGTGTTGATCCCGTCGATGTTCATCGCGCAAGAGCCACAGATGCCTTCGCGGCACGACCGGCGGAAGGTCAGCGTCGGGTCGATCTCGTTCTTGATCTTGATCAGCGCGTCCAGAACCATCGGGCCGCACTTGTCCATGTCGACGAAATAGGTGTCGACCTGCGGGTTCTTCCCGTCATCGGGGTTCCAGCGATAGATCTGGAACTTGCGCACATTCTTGGCGCCGGCGGGTTTCGGCCAGGTCTTGCCGGTGACAACCTTGGAGTTCTTCGGGAGGGTGAACTGGACCATGGGCTTTCCTTCGTCAGATCGAGGCGGGGCGCGGGCCGCGCGGCAGGAGGACTATGTCGGCAAGGCGGGTCATGTCAGCCCACCCAGCCCGGTTGATCGTCAAGGCTGCGGGTCGGAAACTTGCCAGACCGCGCCTTGACGCAGGAATCGAACACCTGGGCCGGATCGCGGCCCAGGAGAAAATCGGAAGAGATCGTCACATCCAGTGCGCCGACCGGCCGCCCACCAGAGCCGACGCCCATGGCGACCTTGCCACGCGGGCGCAGCGCCTGATTGGCCTGTTCGACACAAAGCCGTTCCGCCTGATCCACCGGCATCGGCGCACAGGCCGCCAGGGGCGCCACTGCGACAAGGATCAGAAGGGCGGCGCGCAGCATGGGTCAGGCCCTCAACTGCGTGATGCCGGCAGCGGCAAGACAGGCGGCCGTGCTGGGCTGGGCGGCGATGCGGAACACATTGGCCACGGTGCGGCTGCCCGCCCCCACGCCGACATCCTGCGCCAAGAGCTTGACATCCTCGGCGCTGGCGTTGTCGACGATGCAGCGGGTCGCCGCCTCGGCCTGACCGGCGGGCACATAATCGGCCACGATGGGCCGCACCACCGTATCGGCGGCGCGGCGGCCCACCTTGTCGGCCACCTGCGCGGGATCGCAGGCGGCAAGGGCCATCACCCCAAGGAGAAGCCCCGCGGCGCGCATCAGAACTTGCGCTCCGCCGGTGCGATCTTCTTCAAGGAGATGCCGCCCTCGGCCTCGGTCGTCAGCGGATCGGTCTTGACCGGACGATAGTCCAGCACAACCTTGTTGCCATCGACCCAGGCCAGCGAGTGCTTGCGCCAGTTGGCGTCGTCGCGGTGCGGGTGATCTTCATGCGCATGCGCGCCGCGGCTTTCGGTGCGGGCATGGGCGCCATAGATCGTGGCCAGCGCGTTCGGCATCAGGTTGGTCAGCTCCAGCGTCTCCATCAGGTCGCTGTTCCAGACCAGGCTGCGGTCGGTGACCTGCAGATCGCCCATCTTGCCGGCAATCTCGGTCATCTTGCGCTCACCCGCGGCTAGCGTTTCCTCGGCGCGGAACACGGCAGCGTCGGCCTGCATGGTGCGCTGCATTTCCAGACGCAGCTCGGCGGTCGGGATCGCACCCTTGGCATGACGCAGCGCGTCGAAACGGGCCAGCGCCTTGTCCACTTCGGGCTTGTTGGTGGCGGGAACGGCAGAGTTGCGGTTCACCACCTGACCGGCACGGATGGCGGCTGCACGGCCAAACACCACAAGGTCAATGAGCGAGTTCGAGCCCAGACGGTTCGCGCCATGCACGCTGGCACAGCCCGCCTCGCCCACGGCCATCAGGCCGGGGAAGATGGCGTCGGGATTGTCCTTGGTGGGGTTCAGAACCTCGCCATAGTAGTTGGTCGGAATGCCGCCCATGTTGTAATGCACGGTCGGCAGCACCGGGATCGGCTCCTTCGTCACATCGACGCCCGCGAAAATTTTGGCGCTTTCCGAAATACCGGGAAGACGTTCATGCAGAATTTTCGGATCGAGATGATCAAGATGCAGATAGATGTGGTCATTATGTTTGCCGACACCACGACCTTCGCGAATTTCCATCGTCATCGCGCGTGAGACAACATCGCGTGATGCGAGGTCTTTTGCACTCGGCGCGTAACGTTCCATGAAGCGTTCGCCGGCTGAATTGGTGAGATAACCGCCT
>JALQYS010000399.1 GCA_023254015.1 Paracoccaceae bacterium | reverse complement strand
TTCACGAGACCCGGCGTCACCACGCAACCCCGGGCCTGCACCACCTCTGCCCCCGGGGCGGCAATCCCCTGCCCCACTGCCGCGATCACTCCGCCGCGGATCAGCACATCACCGCCGGAAATCTCCCGGCGGGTCTCGTCCATGGTGACGACGGCATCGGCATTCTTGATCAGGATATCAGGCATGGTTGTCCCCTTGTTGCCCACCCCTTCGGCGGATCGGGAACACCGGCGCGACAGAAGGGGGAAGGACTCGCGGCCTGCCCGGTCACCCTAGCAGCCAGACCGCAACCCCGCCAAGCCCCCCATGGATCTGCCCGCCCACGACGAGCCGCCGCAGGCGGACGAGGAGTTATCCGCGCAAAAGCGCCAGCGCCTCGGCATGGATTTCGCGGTTGGCAGCGGCAAGGATGCGGCCGCCGTCATGGGCGGGGCGCCCCTCCCAATCCGTGACAATGCCGCCCGCCGCCTCGATCACGGCGATGGGGGCCTGCACGTCATAGGCCTGAAGCCCGGCCTCGATCACCAGATCGATCTGCCCCGCCGCGATCAGCGCATAGGCATAGCAATCGGTGCCATAGCGCACCAGCTTTGCCTGCCCGGCCACCCGGCGAAAGGCCGCGCCTTCGTCGGCCGTGCCCACCTCTGGGAAGGTGGTCATCAGGATCGCCTGCGACAGCGGACGGGCCGGACGGGCGCGCAGCGCGGCGCGGCCCATGGGCCCGTTCACCGCGGCCCGGCCGAAACCGCCCTCGAACCGTTCACCGATATAAGGCTGATCGATCACGCCATAAAGCGGACCGGTTTCGTCACCCACGGCGATCAGAACCCCCCAGGTGGGGGTGCCGCACAGATAGCTGCGGGTGCCGTCGATCGGGTCCAGCACCCAGGTCAGCCCCGATGTTCCGGGCTTGGCCCCGTATTCCTCGCCCAGGATGCCGTCTTGCGGCCGACGCTCGGCCAGAATGGCGCGCATGCGTTCTTCGGACAAACGGTCGGCCACGGTCACGGGGTCGAACCGCTCGGCCTCCTTGGTATCGGCGGTCAGGCCGGGCGCCCGAAAATGCATGAGCGTCGCCGCCCGTGCCGCATCGGCCAGCGCCTGCGCGGTCGCGATGATTTCGGCCTGTTCCGCCGGATCGATCCTGCCCATGGAATGCCTCTCGTTGAAAATGAAAACCCCCGCAGCCGGGCTATCGGCACGGGGGCTTGCGGTCAAGCTGGACGCGGTGGATCAGGCGGCGTCCGAGAGCACGCGCGCCAGATCGAACAGCCGGCGACGCTGCGCCTCGGGAATGGCATAGTAGGAGCGCACAAGTTCCAGCGCTTCCTTGTCAGCCATCAGATCGCTGCCGGCAGGCTTGGGGGCGTCGCCTTCGGCCAGACCTTCGAAGAAGAAGGCGATGGTCACGCCAAGCGCATCCGCGATGTCCCACAGCCGCGACGCCGAAACGCGGTTCATGCCGGTTTCATACTTCTGGATCTGCTGGAACTTGATGCCGACCTTGTCTGCAAGTTGCTGCTGGGTCATGGCGATCATCCAGCGGCGATGCCGGATGCGCTTGCCGACATGGGCGTCAACAGGATGCTTCATTTCTCGCTCCATTCCTTCATAGGGTACACAATACTACGGGCACTTCCCTACAGTTGAGTAAGCAAATTCCGCGCCAATTTCTGTCTTTCGCCATGTTAAGGAATAACTTTTTCAGGATGATCGGCATAAGTGCCAAACCTGTACTTTTGGATATGTCCAATTATACAGATGAAGAAGTTGAGGCGCGGGCCGGTCGGCTTGCCCGCTTGAATTTTACAGGCCGCGCGAAACTCGCGCTCTGGGAGATTTGCGTTTTGCGGCGCATTTTGCAATTTCTCTCTGCCAAGACTGTCGCAAAACGCGAATCCCCTCGGATCGCCGCGCCACCACTTGACCCCGCCGCACAGGCCGCTTCACATGGCAACGGCATGAGGCAGGAGGGCAGCATGAAAGGTTGGCGGCTGACAGAACTTGGGGGGACCTTCCGCTGCGAGCACGGGCTGCCCTCGCCGGTCGCGGGCCCCGGAGAGGTGCTGATCGAGGTCGCAGCCTGCGGGCTGAACTTTGCCGATCTTCTGATGCGCGATGGCAAGTATCAGGAAAAACCCCCGCTGCCCTATACCCCCGGCATGGAGATCGCGGGCGTCGTCCGCGCGCTTGGCCCCGGCGTGGCCGGTCCTGCGCCGGGCACGCGGGTCATGGCTTTTGTGAACCACGGCGGGTTGGCCGATCTGGCTTTGGCCCCGGCCGAGCGGGTGGTGGCGATTCCCGATACCATGCCCTTTGCAGAGGCCGCCGCCTTTCCCATCGCCTATGGCACCTCGCATCTGGCGTTGGACCACAAGGCGCGCCTGCAGCCGGGCGAGACTCTTCTGGTTCTGGGCGCAGCGGGCGGCGTGGGGCTGACCGCGGTCGAGATCGGCAAGCGCATGGGCGCGCGGGTGATCGCCAGCGCGCGGGGGGCCGAGAAACTGGCCATCGCCCGTGCCAGCGGTGCCGATGAGGTGATCGACAGCGACACGCCCGACCTGAAGGCCGCGCTCAAGACCATGGGCGGGGTGGATGTGGTCTATGACGCCGTGGGCGGCCCCGCCTTTGATGCGGCCCTGTCGGCCTGCCGCCCCGAAGGCCGCCTGCTGGCCATCGGCTTTGCCAGCGGGCAGGTGCCGCAGGTGCCGGCGAACATGCTTTTGGTGAAGAACCTGTCGGTGATGGGCCTTTACTGGGGCGGCTATCTGAAGTTCGCGCCGCGGGTCTTGACCGGCAGCCTGGAAACCCTGCTGTCCTGGTATGCGCAGGGCGGTCTGCGCCCCCATATCAGCCACATCCTGCCGTTTGACCAGTTGCCGCAGGCGTTGGAGCTGCTGCGCGACCGGAAATCAACTGGCAAGGTCGTGGTGCGGGTTCAGGACTGAACCAGCCGCAACTCTCGCTCTTGCACGACCGTGCGCCCCTTGCCCTGCGCATAGGCGCGGCGGATCATCTCGGCCAGCACGCCGATCGTCGGTGAATGGGCGGGTTCCGCGACATATAGGTTGACCTTCATCGTGGCCAGATCGGGCAAGGCCCCGCCGTGGCTGATGCGCTCGACATAGGGCGGCTCTGACCCCGCCAGCACGGTATGCACCGCCAGATCAGCCGAGACGCTGGCCTCGACCGTGCGGGTCGAATCGCTTTCGACGGCCATCTCCCAAGGAATGCCCGCCCGGTCCAGCGCCGCCTGCACACCCTGCCGGAAGATGCAGTTGTGCTCATAGGCCAACCGCAAGGGACGGCTTTTCCACGCGGTGCCCTGCGGCGCCCCCACCCAGACCAGAGGCAGCTCGGCAATGGTCTCGCCCTCGGGGTCCACCCCGACCTCGGTCGTCAGGATCACATCACATTCGCCCCGGGCAAACTGCGCCTTCAGCACGCGGGTAAAGGACGAGATCAGCGAGATCTTCATCTTCGGATAGTCCTTGGCAAAGCGCCGCAGCACCTGCGGGATCGCCGGATAGACAATGTCATGCGGCACGCCCAGAATGACTTCGCCCTCATGGACATCCGTGGTCAGCCGGTGAAAGGCCTCGTCGTTCAGGGCCAGCATCTTGCGCGCATAGCCCAAAAGCTGCTCGCCCTCGGCCGTCAGCCCCACCTTGCGACCCGACCGATCCAAAAGATCGCAGCCCAGCATCTCTTCCAGCCGCTTGATCTGCATGCTGACCGCCGATTGAGTCAGGTTCAGGAAACCGGCCGCGCGGGTCACGCCGCCCGCATCGACGATGGCCACGAAAGACCGCAGCGAGGTCAGGTCGAGGTTGCGGATCATATCACAAATCCTGATTCCATATGTCAAAACCATTCATTTTCATAATGTCGATGATTCTGATAGAAGGATCAAGTGTCCTGATGGAATTCCCCGGATGGATCACCGCCGCTCATGTCCTGAAAGGAAAGACCATGTTCGCCTCTGTTGCCACCTCTTCGATGACCATCCGTCACGTCGAGACGCAGGGCCCCCTTGACCGTCTGGTCGCCACGCTCCGCCTTGGCCTTGCCGCCCGCCGCCAGCGCACGGCCCTTGCCCGGCTGGATGACGCGCTTCTGGCCGATATCGGCCTGTCAGCCCAGGCCGCCATGGCCGAGGCCAACCGCCCGCTGTGGGACGTGCCCGCGTCCTGGCGCAACTGATCGCAAATTCGACAGATGCGATGTCGGATTTCTGCCGGAAATCCTTGAAATCGCCCCAGGCCCTTCCGATATTCAGCGCATAAGGCGTTGCGGTCATGTCCCGCAGCGCTTGCCAGAAACATCGGAGGCTTTACATGGCACAGTTTGACACGATCCGGTCCGGCGTGGGCACCGCCCAGGCGGCCCGGATTGACGAGGGCCTTCGCGCCCACATGAACAAGGTCTATGGCCTGATGTCGGTGGCCATGGTTGTCACCGCAGGCGTGGCCTGGGCCGTCGGCACCAATGAGGCGATGTTGAGCGTCGTCTTCGGCTCGCCCCTGAAGTGGGTGGTGATGTTCGCGCCCCTGGTCATGGTCTTTGCCTTCGGCGCGCTGATCAACCGCCTGTCGGTCGCCGCGGCGCAGCTGTTCTTCTATGTCTATGCCGCTGCCGTGGGCCTGTCGCTGTCGTTCATCTTTGCCGTCTACACCGGCACCTCGATCGCGCAAACCTTCCTTGTGACCGCCATCGCCTTTGCCGGCCTGTCGCTTTATGGCTACACGACCAAGAAAGACCTGTCGGGGATGGGCACGTTCCTGATCATGGGCCTGATCGGTCTGATCGTGGCCTCGATCGTGAACATCTTCCTGGCCTCGTCCGCGCTGGCCTTTGCGATCTCGGTGATCGGCGTTCTGATCTTTGCCGGTCTGACCGCCTATGACACGCAGAACATCAAGAACACCTATATCGAACATGCCGTGCATGGCGATCAGGAGTGGCTGGGCAAGGCCGCCATCATGGGCGCGCTGAACCTCTACATGGACTTCATCAACATGTTCATGTTCCTGCTGCAATTCCTGGGCAACCGCGAGGAATAAGGCGCAAGCCACCGCACCAGAACAGCGAAAGGCCGGGGCAAGCCCCGGCCTTTTTCCTTGTCCGTCACACCACCGCACCAAACAGCGTTCCAACGCCGGCCGTCACAGCCATGGCCACCGCCCCCCAGAAGGTCACGCGCAGCACGGCGCGCAGGATGGGGGCGCCCCCCCGCCTTGGCCCCGACGGCCCCCAAGAGCGCCAGAAACACCAGCGACAGCACGGTGACCCACAGGGTGATGTCCGCCTCGGGCACCAGCGCAGCCGCCGCCAGCGGCAGCGCCGCCCCAACGGCAAAGGTCAGGGCCGAGGCCCCGGCGGCGACCAGCGGTCTTGCCTCGCTATGCGCTGAAAAACCCAACTCATCGCGCAGATGCGCGCCCAGCGCATCCTTGGCGTGCAGCGCCTCGGCGACCTGCATGGCCAGGGCCGGCTCAAGCCCGCGGTCCTCGTAGATCCCCGCCAGCGCGCGCAATTCTTCCTGCGGATCGGCGGCCAGCTCGGCCCGCTCGCGCTCGGTGTCTGACCGTTCGGTATCGGCCTGACTGCTGACCGACACATATTCGCCGGCCGCCATGCTCAGCGCCCCGGCCGCCAACCCTGCGGCCCCGGCCACCAGCACCTCGGCCTGCCCCGAGGCCGCCGCCACCCCCACGATCAGCGACGCGGTCGACACGATGCCGTCATTCGCCCCCAGAACCGCCGCCCTGAGCCAGCCCACGCGGGCGACGTAATGCTCTTCTCGGTGATTCCGTTCCATGATGCCTCCGGGTTTCTACCGGCCCCAAGGGGACAGCCCCGCAACCCAAGGTCAAGCCCGCCAAGCTAAGCTCGCGCTTACCCCGGGGGGCCACCCCGCGAAGAGCGCCCGAAGGGCGACGATGAGCCGGCCGGAAAAAACAAAACCGCGCCCAAACAGGCGCGGTTTTCGTAAGTCACGAAGAAGGCAGATCTTACTTGATCTTGCCTTCCTTGTATTCGACGTGCTCGCGCTTGACGGGAGCGTACTTCTTCACGACCATCTTTTCGGTCATGGTGCGCGCGTTCTTTTTGGTCACATAGAAGTGCCCGGTGCCAGCCGTCGAGTTCAGACGGATCTTGATCGTCGCCGGTTTGGCCATGGTCGTCTCTCCTGCATCGGGGAAGCGGACATCCCCGGTAAAATCCTTGAAGCCCGCCTTTTACGCAGGCCACGGGCAGAGTCAACAGCAAAAGCGTCGACTCTGCCCGGCTCAGGCCACAGACCGGGCCGCATCTTCGTCTCCGCCCCCCTCGGCGCGGGGGCCGGGCTCATCGGCGTCCTCGTCCACCTCGTCGAGCCGCGCCAGCAGTTTGTTGAACCACGCCGAAGCGGCAGCTTCAAAGCCCTCGGCGCCAGCCGCAAGGCGCAGCTCGCCCATGCGGGCGCGCAGCCAGTCCAGCGCGATGTCCTCTTGCTCGGCACGCGCCGGGCCCTCAACCGCATCCTGAAAGCGCCCCCGGAACCAGGCCATCGCGGCGGCTTCCAGTTCAGCCACCCGCGGCAGGCCGCGAATCTGCGCCTCATAGGGAATCACCGCCGGGCGGAAGCGCAGAAGCGATTTGCTTTCCACCTCGTTGCGATTGACCAGCCGGTAGAAATCCGACCCGATCACCCGCTTGCGGTTCTTGCGCCCGTTGGCATCGCCGCGCGAATGTTTCAGCAGATGCAGGTCATCGGCTTTGACATGGTGATGATGCAGGCTGGCATTGGCCCAGGTGCACTGCGCGGCCTCCACCGCATAGCCCGACTTGCGCTTGGACATCAGCGCATCGACCGGCATCGGCACGCCGGCCGTATTGACCACCACCGGCACCCGCTTGCGCCAGGGCAGTTTCGGCGTATGCACGCCCATCATCTTGAACTTCTGCGGCCGGAACAGGGTCTTGAACCCCACCTGCGCCGCCGCCCCCGGCACGGGCACGTCACGCTCACACCGGGTGAAGGTCTCCACCACCGACCCGCCCCGCCATTCCGCCACCCCCGAGCTGCCGAAATGCCGCCACTGGATCGCGATGGCATCCACCTCGGGATAAAGAGCGATCAGGTCATCGATGCGGCGCTTGCCAACCTCGACGTTCAGGTATTCATCGGCATCGATGTGCAGAACCCAGGCCGCCTGCCGCACCTGCGGCAGTTGAAACGCCATCTCCAGCGCCTGTTTCTGGATGGTGCCTGCGGGATAGGGGCCGGGATTGTCGTAATGTTCCACCGGAAGAAAGCCCGCCATGGCATCCAGCAGCCGGTCGGTCCCGTCCGAGCAATCGTTGGTATAGACGACAATGCGGTCAAACCCCAGCGCCAGATGGTGGGCCACCCATTCCACCACGAAGAGGGCCTCATCGCGCATGCAGGCGACGATGACCTTTTCGGCAGGGGCGTTGGGCTTGGGTTTGGCTTTGGGCATCGTGGAAGAACCGGGGAACCATTTGCAATTGGTTCAAACTATTCATCATCTTTTGGCAAATCGCCATGGCTTTCGCCGGGAAAGGTAAATTGCGCGGAGGGCCTGTAAGCCGGATTCTGTCCAAGGGGTTGCCCCCTCTGGATGACCATTCCTCTGCCGCACCCGTTGCCGGGGCGGTCAAGCTGCCAACCCGGACCCCTGGGCTGAAGTGTCCCTGTGGAGGTCTCCGCACATGCGGACCTTTCCACGCGGGGTCCCTATTCGGCATTGCTCCGGGTGGGGCTTGCCGTGCCAGTCCTGTTGCCAGGCCCGCGGTGGGCTCTTACCCCACCGTTTCACCCTTACCCTGCATGCAGGGCGGTCTCGTTCTCTGTGGCGCTTTCCCTGGGGTTGCCCCCGCCGGGCGTTACCCGGCACCCTTCCTTCATGGAGTCCGGACTTTCCTCGAGGCAATCGCCCCGCGGTCATCCAGCCCTCCGCGCAAAGGGCGGGATAGCCCAGTTCCGGCCCTACGACAAGGGCACAAGCTTGCCGACCGCGCTGCCCCTGACCGGGCGCGACCGCCATCTGGACGTGGTGATCCTTGTCACGGTTGAGGGCAGCGCGATTGCCATGACGGCCTCGGTCGTCCCCCACAGCGCCCTTGGCCGGGCCTTGCTGCGGCGGATGACGCGCGGTCCGGCGCAAGGTAGGGCCCCCGAAGAGTGCGCGGCACGCGCTCGATGAGGGGCGCTTACACCGGAGACCGTGCCACCAACCCGGCAGCCAGGGCGCGGTCGGTCGCATCTTCCGGTCCGCAGGCCCAGGGCCGGAACCGCAGGCGAAAGGCGATCAGGCGGACGTCGTCCGGGGCGTCGGGATAGCCAAAGGCCGTCAGGCTGGCGGCCAGTGGCGCCTCCGCGGCCGGTTCTGGCCAGACCGACAGGCCCTGCAGCGCCAGACGCCGCCAGTCGAAATGCCGACCGGGGTCGGATTTGCGGCTGGGGGCCATGTCGGAATGGCCGATCACCCGATGCGCCGGGATATTCCACCGCGCCATGATTGCCGCCAGCAACCGCTCCAACGCGGCCATCTGAGGTTCGGCGAAGGGTTGCGTGCCGTCATTGGCCAGTTCGATGCCGATGGAATGGCTGTTGACGTCATCAAGGCCAGCCCAGCCCCCTGCCCCGGCATGCCAGGCACGATGCCGCTCGTCCACCAAGGCCTCGGCCTCGCCGGTTTGCGAAATCAGCCAATGCGCCGAAACCTCGGCCTCCGGATCGCACAGCCGGGCGCGCGCCGCTTCACAGGATATCGCCGTGTAATGCAGGACGACCAGCGAGGGGGTCGCCCCGCCGCGCCGGTCGCCGAAATTCGGTGAAGGAAAGGTCACTGCAAGGCGGCGCGGAAGGGAGACGGATCCCAGCCGCAGGCATAGCCATCCCCGTCAGGATCGATGCCGCGCCGGTCGCGCTCTGGCCCGCCCGCCGCCAGGAACTCTTCCTGCGCTTCCATGGCCGAGGCATATTTCTGGCAGGCCGCCTGCGGGTCGCGCAGGTGCATGCCGCTGCGGTTGTAGACCTGGGTGCCCACAGGATGGCGGGTGGACAGCGCAAACTGGATCGCGGGCGAAGCGCCGGCATCGGCGGGCCGTTCGGGCAAGGCGCCGGGCTGATCGATCTGGTATTGCGCGCGGTTGCGCGCGATGCGTTCAGCGTCGCTCTGAATGGTCTCGCGGGTGCTGACGGCCTGGAAATCCTGTTCGTCCGAGATGCCGGGGTTGGCATGCACCATCTCGCCCGATTCTTCCTTGATCCCGGCCGGAGCGTTGCCCCGGGGTTTCTGGCCATTGGCATCCAGCGGCGCGGCTGCCATAGGCGCGGGCGCCAATGTGCTGGCCATGGGCGCGGGCGCGGCCCCGATCACAGCCCCCGTGGCGGGCGCGGTGCCCGTAGCCCGATCGATCGCCGCGGCTGCCGCCGCCGGCGAAAAGCCCGAGGCCGGGGCCGCAGGGGCCGGCGTCTGGACGTTCATCGGGTCAAGCGGCGCCGCCGGCACGGGCGGGGCGTTGCGGACGTAAGAGTTGTAATCGCCAAAGCCCACGCCTGCCCCCGAATCAGGCACCTGCGGTGTGCAGGCAGCAAGGCCAAGGGCCGCAACGACAAAAGGCAGAAATCGCATCGGTTCCATTCCAGCGGTGAAGGGGGTTTTGCGGCCCCTTACCACCATTTCTGCGGCTTGGAAACAAAGCCCGCCGCGCGTTCCAGCACATAGGCGTGATTGAGCAGATCACCCTCTTCCCACGGCCGCCCGATCAGTTGCAGGCCAAGGGGCAGGCCCTTCTGATCCAGGCCGACCGGAACCGACACACCGGGCAGGCCGGCAAGGTTGACGGTGATGGTGAACACATCGTTCAGATACATCTCGACCGGATCGGCACTGCCCATCTCGCCCAGCCCGAAGGCCGAGGACGGCGTGGCGGGCGTCAGGATGCAATCGACACCCGCGGCAAAGGCCTGTTCAAAGTCGCGCTTGATAAGCGCGCGCACCTTGCGGGCGCGGTTGTAATAGGCGTCGTAGAAACCTGCCGACAGCACATAGGTGCCCACCATGATCCGGCGCTGCACCTCTTTGCCAAAGCCTTCGGCGCGGGTCTTTTCATACATCTCGGTGATGCCATCGCCGGCGGCCAGCTTGGCGCGGTGACCATAGCGCACCCCGTCATAACGGGCGAGGTTCGACGAGGCTTCGGCCGGCGCGATGACGTAATAGGCCGGCAGCGCGTATTTGGTATGCGGCAGCGAGATGTCGACGATCTCGGCCCCGGCATCGCGCAGCATCTCGATGCCCTTTTGCCACAGCGCGTCAATCTCGGCCGGGATGCCGTCCAGACGGTATTCGCGCGGGATGCCGATCTTCTTGCCGCGGATGTCGCCGGTCAGCGCCGCCTCGAAATCGGGCACCGGGATGTCGGCGCTGGTCGAATCCTTGGGGTCATGGCCCGACATGGCGGCAAGGAAGATCGCCGCATCGCGCACGGATTTGGTCATCGGTCCGGCCTGATCCAGCGAAGAGGCATAGGCGATGATGCCCCAGCGGCTGACGCGGCCATAGGTCGGCTTGATGCCGGTGATGCCGGTAAAGGCGGCCGGCTGGCGGATGGAGCCGCCGGTATCGGTGCCGGTGGCGGCAAGGCAGAGGTCAGCCGCCACGGCGGCGGCCGACCCGCCCGAAGACCCGCCCGGGGTCAGCCGCCGGTCGTCGATCTTCCACGGGCTGACGGCAGGGCCATAGCAGGCGGTTTCATTGGACGAGCCCATGGCGAATTCGTCCATGCTGACCTTGCCCAGCATCACCGCACCGGCACCAAACAGCTTGGACGTCACGGTGGATTCATATTCCGGCTTGAAGCCTTTGAGGATGTTCGACCCGGCCTGAGACGGCACGCCCTTGGTGCAGAACAGATCCTTGATGCCAAGGGGAATGCCGCACATTGCAGGCGCCTCCTTGTCGGCTTTCAGCCGCGCGTCGGCAGCGCGCGCCTGTTCCAGCGCGATTTCGGGGGTCTTGTGCACAAAGGCGTTCAGCGCGTCGCCCGCGTCCATCGCCGTCAGGCAGGACATGGTCAGATCGACGGCGGAAATCTCGCCCTTGCGCAGGGCATCGCGGGCGGCGGCAATGGTCCAGCTGTTCGGGGTGGTCATCTGCGCTTACTCCACAACCTTCGGAACGGCGAAAAAGCCCTCGCGTGCGTCGGGGGCGTTTTTGAGCACCTGCGCCTGGATGTTGCCATCCGTCACCACATCGGCCCGCCGTTTCAGCCGCATCGGGGTGACCGAGGTCATCGGCTCCACCCCGTCGACGTTCACCTCGTTCAACTGCTCCATGAAGCCCAGAATACCCGACAATTCGCGGGCCAGATCGGGCAGGGCGGCCTCTTCGACGCGGATGCGCGCCAGCTTGGCCACCTTGCGGGCGGTGTCGATGTCGATGGACATGTGCGGACCTCAGGATGCGTTTGGCATCGTTTAGCCCCCCGTCCCCGGTCCTGCAAGGCTTTGCCCGGCATTTCCCCCGCCGGTCGCCCGCAACCGGGTTGGCGGCATAACCCGCAGACCTGAAGCCGGCGATAAACGAAAGCTTATCTGCAATCGGGGGATGAAAGCGCATCAAGCCTTGCCCGGCAGGAGCCTGTCCGGCAACACAGCCCCATCAGGGCCATTCCTGTTTCCATTCCCCTTTGCCTTGTGGAGTAGCATTATGTCGTCCATTGCCGGAAACATCTCGACCACGGCCGTCCTGTCGCCGGGCGAGATCGAGAGCCACACCATCGATGCCGCCGCAGATTTCGACTGGTTCGCCGTCGATCTGGTCGCCGGCCTGAATTACAGCTTCACCGTCTCGTCGGTCTTTGGTGCCTCGGGGCCGCTGGTCGGCCCGGATATCGAGTTGTTCAACGCCCTTGGCGGATCGCTGACCGAACGGATCGTCAGCAGCCTTGATACCAATACGATCACCTTCCGCGCTGCCACCTCGGGCCGGTATTTCGTCGGCGTGGGCGATACGAACAACGGGACCGGCCAGTATTCCCTTGGCTGGGTGGCCAGCGACACGATCCGCGCCGACGCGCTGACCGACCGGGGCCTGACCGCGAACGGCTCGGTCGCCTCGCAGATCGACGCGGGGGGCGATGCCGACTGGTTCAGCCTGTCGATGACGGCGGGCCTGTCCTATGGGTTCGAACTGAAGGGCGATGGCACGCCGATGCTGGCGGGCGGCGATCTGCAATTGCGCGACGCAAATGGCAACCTGATCGACGCGCAAACCTATTCCAGCCTGACGATCAACAGCATCAGCCATACGGCGGGCACCACGGGGGCCTATTTCGTCACCGTCCACGAATCGAACGGCACCACCGGCGCCTATACCCTGCGCTGGATCGCCACCGACACGATCCACAACAGCCTTGCCACCACCCGCACGCTGGCGCGCGGCAGCTCAGAGACCTCGCGGATCGACGTTCAGGGCGATGCCGACTGGTTCCGCATCACCATGACCGCGGGCGAGACCTATGGCTTTCGCGTGCTGGGCGCCACGACCGAGGCGCTGCAGGGCGGCGATCTGCAACTGCGCGACGTCAATGGCAATGTGATCGCCGATTTCACCTCATTCTCGGGGGCGATCAACACGCTGGCCTATACGGCGGGCAGCACCGGCACCTATTACGTCACCGTCCATGACGTCGATGACCATGTCGGCGGCTATACGCTGGAAAACATCGGGGCCGACTCGGTGAAGGCGAATGTGGCCACCGCGTCGGTTCTGACCGATGGCAGCCGCAAGACCGGACAGATCGAGATGCTCTCGGACAGCGACTGGCACCGGATCGAGGCGGAACAGGGCGTGAGCTACACCTTCACCCTGTCCGGCACTGGCACTGCGACCGAGCTTGAGAACACGCGGCTGACCCTGCGCGATGCGGCGGGCAATGTGATTGACGAAGATTTTGGCACCCTGACCGAAATCACCTTCACCGCCACCAAAGACGGCCCGCTGTATCTGGACGTGCGGGGCAGTTCGAACGACTATACGGGCGGCTATGTGCTGTCGGTGGTGTCAACCGCGGCAACGCTGACCGGCACCGGCAAGGCCGACCGTCTGCAGGGCGGGGCCGGGGCGACGGTGATGAACGGCCGGGATGGGGCCGACACGCTGGATGGCGGGGCGGGCGATGACCGGCTGTTCGGCGGCGCGCAGGGCGACCGGCTGAGTGGCGGGGCCGACAGTGACCGGCTTTATGGCGGCGCGGGCGGCGACCGGCTGTCCGGCGGATCGGGTGCCGACCTTCTGGAGGGCGAAGCGGGCAATGACACGCTTAGCGGTGGGGCGGGGGCGGATCAGTTCCTGTTCCGGCCCGGCGCGAACGCCGACACGATCAGCGATTTTCAGGATGGCAGCGACCGCATCCGCATCCTTGGCGGGCCTTCGGGCTTTGCCGGGCTGACGCTGACGGACGTGGGCGATGATGTGCGCGTGTCCTTCGGGACCGTCTCGATCCTTGTGAAGAACATGACGCTGGACGAGATGACCTCGGCGGATTTCCTCTTTGCCTGAGGATTTCGGGGCGGGCGCTGCCGCCTGCCCCTTTCCCCCAACCGGCGACGCGCTATCTTTGCGAAGAGAACAAGGGGGAATTTCATGCGCATCATCTGGCTTGGCCATTCCGGCTTTCGGATCGAGATCGAACAGGCGGTTCTGCTGATCGACCCTTGGCTGACCGGCAATCCCATGTTCCCGGCCGAGCGCCGGGCCGAGGCGATTTCCGGCGCGACCCATGTTCTGGTGACCCATGGCCACGGCGACCATTCCGCCGACGCCGTCGCCATCGGCAAGGAGCTGGGCATCCCGCTGGTCGGGATCTATGATCTGATGAGCTGGCTTGCCGAAAAGGACGGGGTGCAGACGGTGGGCTTCAACAAGGGGGGCACGGTTGCCCTTGGCGAGGCGCGGGTGACGATGGTCAACGCTTGCCATTCGTCCTCCGTCTCGGGGCCTGACGGGCCGCGCTATGCCGGCGCCGAGGCCGGGTTCATGATCGCGGGCGAAGGGCACACGATCTATGTCTCGGGCGATACCGACATCATGGCCGACATGGGATGGATGGGCGAATATCACCAGCCCGACATCGGCATTCTGTCGGCAGGCGGGCATTACACCATGGACATGGCCCGTGCGGCCTTTGCGGCGCGCAAGTATTTCAACTTCAAGACGGTGATCCCCTGCCATTACCGCACCTTCCCCGCGCTGGAGCAATCGGCCAAGGTTCTGGCCGATGGGCTGCCGGGGGTTCAGGTGATCGAACCGCAGGTTCTGGCGCCGATCAGCCTGTGACGGGCTGCCAGACAGGCCCCAGCATCTCCGCCAGGGCCTGAAACGCCTCGTCCCGGCCTTCGCAGGCCGGGCCCGCCTTGACCGACACGCTGCCGGCCCAGCCGAACCGCCCCGCAAGCGCGGGTTTCAGCGTGATCTCCAGCCCTTTTGGCCCGGCGATGACTCGCTCAATCGCGTCCTCCGCGCCAAAGCTTTCGTCGCTGACCTCGAACCACACGGGCCCGCCGGTCAGATGTTGGCGGAACAGGACATAGGCCTCATCCTCGGCCTCGCCCTCGGCAAAGCCGACGAACAAGAGCCCCTCGTCGTCATCCTCGACGACCGAGGCATAGGCGGCGCGGATCGTGATATCAGCCATGGTCTCTCCTTACGTTCCTGCCAGCACCCAACCCGCCACGGCAACCAGCGCAAGGGCCTGAACCCGGTGCAGCCATGCCGAGGTGACGGGGTTGTCGGTCATCCGACGGGTTTGGGCCGCCGCAAGGCAGATGGCAAGATGCACCAGCGCCGCAACCATCAGATACAGCGCGACCAGCGCGGTGGTTGCCGTCCAGTCCGCGCCCTGCGGCAGGAACCCCGGCAGAAGCGCCAGATAGACCAGCGCGGACTTCGGGTTCAGCAAATTGGTCACAAGACCCGAACGAAAGGCGGAAACCGGCCCCTCGCCTCCGCCGGGCAGGTGATGGGCCGGGTTGCCCGCATCGCGCCAGCTTTCGATGGCCAGCCACAGAAGATAGCCCGCCCCCACCGCGCGCAGGGCATCATAGGCGGCGGGAACGGCATCGAACAGCGCATTGACCCCGGCCACCGCCAGAAGGCCCTGAACCGCCAGGCCCAAGGTGATACCCAACACCGCCGCCAGACCCGTCCGGCGCCCCTCGGTCGCACTGAGAAGCGCCAGCCAGACCATGTTCGGCCCCGGCGTGATTTCCACGATCAGCGCCGTCAGCAGAAAGCCCGCAATCCGCGCTGCGTCTAGGTCCACTTGGCAACCGGCGGCAGGCTCATCAGAACCGCGTTGGCATCATGGCCGGTTTCAAGGCCAAACTTGGTGCCGCGGTCGTAGACGAGGTTGTATTCGGCATAAAGCCCGCGATGGATCAGTTGCGTCTCGCGGTCCGCCTCGGTCCAGGGGGTGCCCAGACGGCGGCGGGTGACGGGCAGGAAGGCGGGCAGGAAGGCCGCGCCGACATCACGGGTAAAGGCGAAATCTGCGGCCCAGTCGCCGGTGTTCAGATCGTCATAAAAGATGCCGCCCACGCCCCGCGCCCGGCCCCGGTGGGGCACAAAGAAATACTCGTCCGCCCAGGCCTTGAAACGGTCGTAATAGGTGGGATCATGGGCATCGCAGGCGGCCTTCATCTGGCCGTGAAAATGGGCGGTGTCCTCGGGGTATTCGATGCAGGGGTTCAGATCGGCCCCGCCGCCGAACCACCAGGCGCCAGGGGTCCAGAACATCCGGGTGTTCATGTGCACGGCGGGCGTATGGGGGTTGACCATATGCGCCACCAGCGAAACGCCACTGGCCCAGAACCGCGGATCATCGGCCATCCCCGGCACGCCCCGCGCCGCCATGGCCTTTTGCGCGCGTTCGGCCAGCGTGCCATGCACCTCGGACCAGTTGACGCCCACCTTTTCAAACACCCGCCCGCCGCGCAGGACCGACATGATGCCGCCCCCGCCATCATTCGCGCGGGTGGTCGGGGTGACTTCGAAGGTCGCGGGCGTGCCGCCTTCGGGCGTTGCCTCGCGCTCCAGTTCCTCGAAGGCGGCCACGATGCGATCGCGCAGGGCGCGGAACCAGGCGGCGGCCTCGGCCTTGCGGGCGGTGAAGTCTGTGGTCATCGGCAACCCCCTGTTCTTTTGCCCTGCCTAGCATCGGCGGCGTGACGGCTCAACGCAGTTGATATGACATCGACGCGGACAGGGCGTATAAACGGCGCGTATAACACGCCAAACCCCTGACGCCGCGAGTCGCCCATGAAACGCCTGTTCCTTGTCCCGCTTGTTCTGCTGGCCGCCTGCGGCACCCCGCAGGAACAATGCATCAGCGCCAATACCCGCGATCTGCAGGTGGTCGACCGGCTGATCCGCCAGACCGAAGGCAACCTTGCCCGCGGCTATGGCTATGAGACGGTGACCCGGTACGAACCGCGCTGGATCGACTGCACCCCCCTTCCGACCGAGGAAAACCCGCAGCCGGCCAGCCGGATGTGCTTTGACCAGGTGCCGGTCACCGTGCGGCAAGAGGTGGCGCTGGACCTGAACGCCGAGGCGGCCAAGCTGAAAAGCCTCAAGGCAAAGCGCGCCGGTCTTGCCAAGGCCGCCGAGGCGGTGATCACCGCCTGCCGGGCAAAATACCCCGAGTGACCCAGCCCTAATGCGCCGGCGCCGGGACCGCATCCAGAAGGCTGCGCCCGCCGTCCACCGTCAGCACCTGCCCCGTCAGGAAAGACGCGGCATCTGAGGCCAGATATTGCACCGTCTCGACCAGCTCCGAGGCCGGGGCGATGCGGCCAAGGGGGGTTCCCGCCTCGATCTCGCCGCGCCAGTCGGGCTGATCGCGCAGCGCGGCCTGCAGGCTGCCCGACAGCACCGATCCAGTGGCAACCGCATTCACCCGGATTCCCTTGGGCGCCAGCGCCACCGCAAGCGAGCGTGTCATCTGATCCACCGCCGCACAGGCGATGGAATAGCCCAGAAGGCAAGGCTGCGTGCGGCCGGCGGCAATTGACGACAGGTTGATGATGCTGCCCGCCGTCGGCAGGGTTTCATCGGTCTCGCCCAGCGCCTCGGCCTGCTTGATCATGCGCTTGGCCGTCAGTTGGCTAAGGCGCAGGCTGGTCATCAGGTTCTGCTGCAGCATCTCGTCCACCGCGTCTTCTTCCACCTTCAACGGGTCTGACACCCGCATCATGCGGCTGGCGTTCACTAAAATATCCACCCGGTCAAAGGCGTCGATCGTGGCCGACAGGAGATTGGCGATGGTCAGCTTCTGCCGCAGATCGCCGGCGAACATCCGCACCGGGCCGTCCGCGCGGGCCTCGGCGCCGATTTCGTCTTCCAACCGGGCCTCGTCGATGTCGGCGAACATCACATTTGCGCCCCGATCCAGAAAATGGCGCGCGATGGCCAGACCGATGCCATTGGCGGCTCCGGTCACGATGGCGGTCTTGCCCGTGATGGAAAAGGACATGCAGATACCTTTCGAAAGCTCAGCGCCCGCGGATCGGATGGGCGGCGCGGGTCAGGCGAAAGACGGCGTCGCCGCCAATGTCCTCCACCGTTCGGAACAGGCTGGTCAGCACCGGCTCATAGGGCAGATGCCGGTTGGCGACCATCCACAGCACGCCCGTCGGCAAAAGCCCGCGATGGGCGGCGCGGATGAAGGCCAGTCCCAGGCCGGGATCGGCGGCGCGGCTGGTGTGGAAGGGCGGGTTCATCACCACCGCATCCCAGGGCCGCGCGGGTTTGAAGGTGGTGGCGTCGGCCCAATGGAAGGCCGCGCGCGGATCGGCGATGTTGTCGCGCGCGCAGTCCAGCGCCTCACGGTCGGCCTCGACCAGATCCAGCGCGTCAACACCTTCACGCGCCAGAATCGCCCGGGCAAGATAGCCCCAGCCCGCGCCCAGATCCGCCACCCGACCCTTGAGCTTGGCAGGCAGCGCCGCGGCCAAAAGGACCGAGCCGCGGTCGGGCCCATCGGCGGAGAACACCCCTGGCCGGGTGACAAAGCCCCCCTCGACGACACGCGGGGCGGCTGCCCAACCTTCGGGCACGGGTCCGGCTGTCAGGACAAAGGCCTTGCCATGGGCCTTCGAGATCACCTCGCCATGCGACACTGCCGCCGCGCGGGCCAGTTTCAAGATGGCCTCGGGCCCGTCGGTCTTTTGCCCGTCCACCAGCACCGGCGCGCCCGGAGGCAGCAGGGCAAAGGCCCGCGCGATCAGGGCCAGCGCCTCGGCCTTGGCGCGGGGCAGGCAGACCAGCGCAGCGGCAAAGGCGCCCTCGACCGCCGTCGCGCAGGCATAGCCGCGCGCGGTGAACCAGTCGTGATCGGGCCGGAAGCCGGTGATGACGGTCACGCGGTCTTTCGGCAGATCCGACAGATCATCCCCGCTGCGGGGGCGGAACACCGCGATGCGGCCGTCGGTGGGCAGGGAAATCGCGCCGGAATCCAGCGCAAGGGCAAGGCGGGCAGATCGCATGTCGGGCTGTAGCAGGGCAGCCAAGGCGGCCCGGTCCTATTTTCCGGGGCCGGTCATTCCTTCTCCATCGTGCATTGCAGCGGATGCTGATGCCGACGCGAGAAATCCATCACCTGGGCCACCTTGGTTTCCGCCACCTCGAAAGAGAACACGCCAACAACGGCAAGCCCCTTCTTGTGGACGGTCAACATGATCTCGAACGCCTGCGCGTGGTTCAGGCCGAAAAACCGTTCGAGGATATGCACCACGAATTCCATCGGGGTGTAATCATCGTTCAGCAGCAGCACCTTATAAAGCGGCGGGCGCTGCGTGCGCGTGCGGGTCTTCGTCAGGATCGAAGCATCCGATCCATTCCCATGGTCTTTGTCGGACATCATGAGGGGGCGAAGGGGCACGGCGCTCTCCGGGGTTGGCGGGCGGATTCGGGATCGGTTCAGACCCGGAATTATAGCGGAAAACTGTGTCACGAAAAGGGGCTGGCAAAAATCCCCTGCATCCGGCAGGGTCCTGCCATGGCGCGCATCACTTTCATCGGCTTCGACGCCGACGACACCCTCTGGCAGAACGAAACCTTTTTCCGCCTGACGCAGGAAAGGTTTGAATCGCTTCTGGCCGATCACGCCGATCCCGCCCATCTGCATGACCGCCTTCTGGCGGCCGAGCGGCGCAATGTCGGGCATTATGGCTTTGGCGTGAAGGGCTTTGTCCTGTCGATGATCGAAACCGCCATCGAGGTGACGGAGGGCCGGGTTCAGGCCTCGGTCATTGCAGAACTGATGGCCGCGGGCCGCGAGATGCTGGCCCACCCGATCGAGCTTTTGCCCCATGCGCGTGACGCCGTCGTTGCGGCCGCCGATCACGGGGCGCGGGTGGTGCTGATCACCAAGGGCGGATCGGAA